>NZ_SOHC01000029.1:0-71376 GCF_004403955.1 Cryobacterium sp. TMT1-2-1 | reverse complement strand
GCCCCGGTGGCGCCCCGGCCGGAGCTCCCGGCTTCGGCCCGCCCCGCCCCGCCGGCGGTGGCGGCGCGGGTGGCCGCGGTCGCGGACCTGGTGGAGGAACCGCCGGTGCATTCGGCCGCGGTGGCGGCAAGAGCCGTGCCCGCAAGTCGAAGCGCACGAAGAGGCAGGAATTCGAACTGCGCGAGGCCCCGTCGCTGGGTGGCGTGAGCGTACCCCGCGGCGATGGCGGAACCGTTGTTCGCCTGCGTCGCGGTGCCTCGATCACCGACTTCGCCGACAAGATCGACGCGAGCCCTGGAAACCTCGTCACCGTGCTCTTCCACCTCGGTGAGATGGCCACGGCGACCGAGTCCCTCGACGAGGCCACGTTCGACGTGCTCGGCGAAGAGCTGGGCTACAAGATCCAGATGGTCTCGCCCGACGACGAGGACCGCGAACTGCTTCTCGGCTTCGACATCGACATCGATGAGGAACTGGCGGAGGAGACCGATGAGGAACTCGTCGCACGTCCCCCCGTTGTCACCGTCATGGGTCACGTCGACCACGGTAAGACCGCGCTCCTGGACGCCATCCGTAACGCCAAGGTTGCCGCGGGCGAAGCCGGCGGTATCACCCAGCACATCGGTGCCTACCAGGTCGTCACCGAGCACGAGGGCATCGAACGCGCCATCACCTTCATTGACACCCCGGGCCACGAGGCGTTCACCGCCATGCGTGCTCGTGGTGCGCAGGTCACCGACATCGCCATCCTCGTGGTGGCAGCCGATGACGGCATCATGCCGCAGACGATTGAGGCACTCAACCACGCGCAGGCAGCCAACGTGCCGATCGTGGTCGCGGTGAACAAGATCGACAAGCCCGGCGCCAACCCGCAGAAGGTGCGTCAGCAGCTGACCGAGTTCGGCCTCGTCGCCGAAGAATACGGTGGAGACGTCATGTTCGTCGACGTGTCGGCGAAGAACAAGGTCGGCATCCAGGAAGTCCTCGACGCCGTCCTGCTCACCGCGGACGCCGGGCTCGACATGCGCGCCAAGCCCGACAAGGATGCTCGCGGCGTGGCCATCGAGGCCAAGCTCGACAAGGGTCGCGGTGCGGTTGCAACCGTGCTCATCCAGTCGGGAACGCTGCACGTCGGAGACTCGATCGTCGCCGGAACGGCTTATGGCCGCGTCCGCGCAATGGCCGACGAGAACGGTGTGCCGGTCCTGGCCGCAACCCCGTCCCGTGCCGTCCAGGTGCAGGGTCTGTCGAGCGTCCCGCGCGCCGGCGACACCTTCCTGGTCATCGATGACGACCGCACCGCGCGCCAGATCGCCGAGAAGCGTGAAGCCGCCGAGCGCAACGCCCTGCTGGCCAAGGCCCGCAAGCGGATCAGCCTCGAAGACTTCACCCGTGCACTCGAAGAGGGCAAGGTCGAGTCGCTCAACCTCATCATCAAGGGTGACGTGTCCGGTGCCGTTGAAGCACTGGAAGAGTCGCTCCTCAAGATCGAGGTCGACGAGTCGGTGCAGCTTCGGATCATCCACCGCGGTGTCGGTGCCGTCACGGAGAGCGACGTCAACCTCGCCACCGTCGACAACGCCATCATCATCGGGTTCAACGTTCGCCCCGACACGAAGGCGCGCGAGCGCGCCGCCCGTGAAGGCGTGGACGTGCGCTTCTACTCCGTCATCTACAACGCGCTCGAGGACATTGAGAGCTCCCTCAAGGGAATGCTCAAGCCCGAGTTCGAAGAGGTGCAGAGTGGTGTCGCCGAGATCCGCGAGGTGTTCCGTTCCTCCAAGTTCGGAAACGTCGCCGGTGTCATCGTTCGCTCCGGAACCATCACCCGAAACGCCAAGGCTCGCGTCATCCGCGAGGGCGTCGTGGTGGGGGACAACCTGGGCATCGAGTCGCTGCGTCGCTTCAAGGACGACGTCACCGAGGTCCGGACGGACTTCGAGTGCGGTATCGGCCTCGGCAAGTTCAACGACATCCAGGTCGGCGACGAGATCGAGACGATCGAAATGAAGGAAAAGCCGCGGGTCTAATACCCGTTGCTTCAGGGGTCTCCGCGATCCTCCCCCTAAAAAGGGAAGCGAGCGGGGACCCCTGGAAAGCTTAAGAGCGTCAGAGTTTTGGGAAAAGGGAGTTAGTCATGGCAGATCCGGCACGCGCCAGGAAGATGGCGGACCGCATCAAGGTCATCGTGGCCAAGCGTCTCGAACGCGGCCTCCGCGATCCGAGACTTGGTTTTGTGACCATCACGGACGTCAAGGTGACCGGCGACCTGCAGCACGCCTCGGTCTTCTACACGGTCTACGGCAACGAAGAGGAGCGCACGGACAGCGCCGCGGCGCTCAAGGCCGCCACGGGCATGCTGCGCAGCGAGGTGGGCAAGAACATCACCGCCAGGCTCACGCCGTCCCTCGAATTCATCGCCGACGCCATCCCGGAGAATGCCGCGCTGATCGACGACCTCCTGCGTGAGGCGCGCGACCGCGACACCGAGGTGGAGCAGCTTGCCCGCACGGCCCAGTATGCCGGCGACGCAGACCCGTACAAGTCTCGCGATCTGGAAGAAGCCGACGACGACGACGCCGACGATGAGGACGCCGATGACGACGACGACGCAGACGAGCCCGTGTCCCGCGGGGCGCACGCCGCCGACTAATCCGTCGGCCGCCACTCACTGATCGACACACCGAGGGGTCGCAGATCGACCTTCGTTGGCCGGTTGAAGGTCGATTTGCGACCCCTCAGGCGCGACCGATCCGCCGTTAGTGCGGCAGGGTGTAGCCGCCCGGCGCCCGGACGGCGAGTCCGTCGGCCAGGAGGCCGACCAGGGCGCGCCCGCGCTGGGCCCGGTCGGGCCAGAGTCCGTCGATCTCGGCATCCGTCACCGGATGCCGCGTCGCCCGCAGCTCGGCCATGATCAGCCCGCGCACCTGCCGGTCGCTTCCCGCGAATTTCTTCTGCACGGGCTTGCGAGGCCCGGTGCTTTCCGGGTAGCCCGCCGCCCGCCAGGCGCACGCATTCCGAATCGGGCATACGTCGCAGCCGGGCTTCCGGGCGGTGCAGACCAGGGCGCCGAGTTCCATGATCGCCGCGTTGAAGGCGGCCGCCTCGCCTCGGCTCTCCGGAAGCAGCACCGACATGGCTTCGAGGTCGCGCCGCCCGGACGGCGGAGCGGGTTCGCCCTGGCCGCCGACGGCCCGCGCGATGACCCGCCTCGTGTTCGTGTCGACGACCGGATGCCGGTGTCCGTACGCGAAGGCGGCGACCGCCCTGGCCGTGTAATCGCCGATCCCGGTGAGGGCCAGCAGCGCGTCGACGTCGTCCGGAACCTCACCGCCGTGGCGCTCGGTGATCTCGACCGCGGCAGAATGCAGCCAGAGTGCGCGCCGCGGGTAGCCGAGGGTCGCCCAGGCGCGCACCGCCTCGCCCGGAGGCACGGCTGCCAGATCGGCTGGCGTGGGCCAGCGATCGAGCCACTCCTCGAGCCGGGGGATGACGCGACTGACCGGGGTCTGCTGCAGCATGAATTCGCTGACCAGGGTGCCCCAGGCGGAGAAGCCCTCGCGGCGCCACGGCAGATCCCTGCCGTGGGCGTCGAACCAGGCCGTGATCGACGGGGCGATGGAGGGCGTGTGGGCGGCGGCGTTCACCCTTCCCAATCTAGGGTCGATTCGCGACGTCAGTCTCCGAACCCGTCCACGCCTCCCCGCCGAACTGTGAGTTTGGCACCCTAAACGCCCAGGGAAGGTGCCAAACTCACAGTTCGGCGGAGGGATACGACGGAGGTCAGGGGGCGGAGGCGGCGAGGGACGGGGAGGGGGCGGCTAGAGGGGGAGGGCGTCGACGCGGGCGATGACGTCGGCGGGGGTCAGGGAGGCGCCGCGAGTCTCGACCTCGTGCACGAGGGCGGTGAGCAGCGCGTTCACCGGCGCGGCGACGCCGGCGATGCCCGCCTCCCGCACGATCGCTCCGTTGAGGAAGTCGATTTCGGTGCGCTGGCCGCGGCGGATGCTCTGCTGGGTCGAGCCGAGGTTCGGCACGTTGCCCATCCGCGCCCGCATCATCCGCGGCAGCAGTTGGCCCAGCCACAGCGGCAGCAGCGAGAATACCCGCAGCCGCCGATGGCCGAGCCCCTGCAGCGCGCCGAAGTGCACGCCTCGCTTCAGACCGACGCGAACGGCCTCCCGCATGCTCGCCGTCATCACCCGGCGCAGGCCGGCATGGTCGACGACCGCCTGCACGCTCAGCCCGGTGATGGCCGGCAGTGCGTTGAGCATGTTCACGATCAGCTTGGTCCACTGGGCGCCCACGAAATTGTCGATGGCAGTGACCGGCACCGCCTCGGCAAGCACGGCCTGCCATGCGCGCGCAAGCGCGTCGGCCGGGCCGCTCCCGCGGCCGAGGTAGCTCGGAGCCGCGGTCGTCACCGTCACCCGACCCGGTTCGGTGTAGTTGGCCGCGATGATCACCAGGGCGCCGAAACAGTCGGAGTGGGGGAGCAGCCGTTCCGCCGTGCTCACCCCGTCCAGGCCGTTCTGTACGACAATCACCGGCGACCCGTCGATGAACGCGGCGTTTGCCGAGATGGCGGCCGCGGCATCCTGAGCCTTGGTGCAGACCAGGGTCAGCTCGGGCGTCTCCACAAGCCGCTCGAGGGCGCGCGGCCTCGCCTCCGCGTCGCCGAACGCGCCGGACAACCGGATGCCGTCGGCGCGGATCGCAGCCAGGCCGGGGCCGCGCGCGGTGACGGTGACGTCGTGGCCGGCTCGGGCGAGCAGGGTCGCGAACGTGCCGCCGAGGGCGCCCGCTCCGATCACCGCGATTCTCACGGCTCACATCCTACGGGGGCGGCGCTGGTAGCCTCGACGTGTGACCAGCGGCCTCCTCCTCATCGACAAGCCGCAGGGCTGGACCAGCCACGACGCGGTCGCCCGCACCCGGCGCCTCGCCGGAACCCGCAAGGTCGGCCACGCCGGGACGCTCGACCCGATGGCGACCGGCCTGCTCATCCTCGGCGTCGACAGCTCCACCCGCCTGCTCACCTACATCGTCGGGCTCGACAAGGAGTACCTGGCCACGATCCGGCTGGGCGCGTCGACGACGACGGATGACGCCGAGGGCGAGCAGCTCGTCCGCGCCCCCGCGGAGACCGTTGCGGCCATCCGTCCGGGGGCCGTCGAGGCCGGCATCGCCACTCTCACCGGTTTCATCAGCCAGCAGCCGAGCGCGGTGAGCGCGATCAAGGTCGACGGCAAACGGGCCTACGCGCGCGTGCGGGACGGCGAAGACGTCGAACTCCCGGCCAGGCCGGTCACCGTCAGCGTGTTCGAGCTCCTCTCGAGCACCGCGGTGGACGGATTCCTCGACCTGGAGGTGCGGGTCGTCTGCTCCTCCGGCACCTACATCCGTGCCCTCGCCCGCGACCTCGGCGCCGCGCTCGGCGTCGGCGGACACCTCACCAGCCTGCGCCGCACGCGGATCGGGCCTTTCCGGCTCGAGGCGGCCCAGCCCCTCGACGAACTGGACGTCGCGTCCGCGCTGATCGGTCCCGCCGACGCGGCAACGCGGCTGCTCGGCCGCCTCGACCTCAGCGAACAGCAGGCGATCGACCTCGGCCACGGCAAGCGCATCACCGTCGACCCGGCGGGCAGCCAGGCGGGCCCGATCGCGGCGATCGCGCCCGACGGACGTCTGATCGGACTGGTCGAGTACCGCGGCGACCAGGCGAAATCGCTGATCAACTTCCCGCCCGACAAGGCCGCGCCCGACAACGCCGCGCCCGACAAGGCTGCGCCCTCGGATCAGGCGGATGTCACATGATCGAGTGGTTCGCCTGGCTACAGCTGGCGGTCGCGGTGCTCGGCGGCGCTCTCTGCGTCGGACTCGGGCTGGCCGGCCGTAAACCGACCGACCTCACCATGGGGGCGACCGCCCTGGTCGAGGTGCTGCTCCTCGCGCAGCTGGTCGTGGCCGTCGTCGCCCCGCTCACCGGCAACACCGCGAGCGGAAGCCTGCTCGAGTTCTACGTCTACCTGATCAGCGCCATCCTGCTGCCCCTTGCCGCCGGGCTGTGGGCGCTGATCGAGCGCAGCCGCTGGAGCACGGTCATCCTGGGCGTGGCGTGCCTGTCCGTCGCGGTCATGCTCTACCGGATGCTGCAGATCTGGACAGTGCAGGCCGCCTGATACTGCGATAATTGCCTAGCGATGACTGAACTACGGCCCCAGACAGCTGCCCGACCGAATCGAGTGACCGGCGTCGGCCGACTCCTGATAGCCGTGTACGGGGTGCTGGCGCTGGCCGCCACGGGGCGCTCCTTCGTGCAGATCGTCGGAAAGTACGACCAGGCCCCACTGGCCTACTCGCTGTCCGCGCTTGCCGCGGTCGTGTACATCGTGGCCACGGTCGCGCTCGTCAACCGGGGTCGCGGCTGGTACCGCACGGCCTGGATCACGATCACGTTCGAGCTGCTCGGCGTGCTCGTCATCGGCACCCTCAGCCTCGTCGACCCCGCCCTCTTCCCGCACGACACCGTGTGGTCGGTCTTCGGCCGCGGGTACCTGTTCATCCCGCTCGCGCTGCCTATCCTCGGGATGTGGTGGCTGGCCCGCCACCCCGTGGCCGGGGTCGAGCCCGTGACGAGCGACTCATGAAGACGTTCCACGGGATAGCAAGGATCCCGGCCGACTGGCCGGCATCGGCGGTCAGCATCGGCAAGTTCGACGGCGTCCACGTCGGCCACCGGGCCGTGCTGACCGAGTTGAAGACCGTCGCCCGGGCGCACGGACTTGTTGCCGTCGTCGTGACCTTCGACCGGCATCCGCTGGCCCTCTTGTCGCCGGCCACCTGCCCGGAGGCGCTCCTCAGCTCGGGGCAGAAGCTCGAACTGCTGGCCGAGACCGGCGTCGACGCCACGGTCGTGCTGGAGTTCAACGAGGCCCTCGCCTCGCTGCCGCCCGAGGAGTTCATCGAGAAGGTCCTCGTCAAGGCGCTGCGCGTGAGGCAGGTCCTGGTCGGCCGGGACTTCCGATTCGGTGCCAAAGGCGCGGGCGACGTCACCCTGCTGCAGCGACTCGGCCGCCGCTTCGGTTTCGACGTGCGGCTGGTCGACGACGTCAAACCCGACGAGGTCACCAGGGTCTCCTCCTCCGTGGTTCGCGGGCTGCTCCTGGCGGGCGAAACGCAGGCCGCCGCCGAGCTGCTCGGGCACGTTCACTCCGTACGCGGAGTCGTCGTTCACGGTGCCGCCCGCGGCCGCGAGCTGGGCTTCCCCACCGCGAACCTGTCGCCCGACTCCGAGGGGCTCGTGCCGGCCGACGGCGTCTACGCGGGCTGGCTGACGGATGACGGCACCCGGTACCCGGCGGCGATTTCGGTGGGCAACAACCCGACCTTCGACGGCGTGGCCCAGAAGCAGGTCGAGGCCTACGTGCTCGACCGCGACATCGACCTGTACGGCCATGTGGTGGAGGTGGCATTCGAAGAACGCATCCGCGGCATGGTCGCCTTCACCGGCATCGAGCCGCTGATCGCACAAATGCGCGACGACGTGGACCGCGTCCGAGCCCTCCTCGTCTGACCCCCGCCTCTTCCCCCTTCCCACTCCCCGCGAAACCGCAGTCGTGCGCGTTATTCGCGACGTTTAGCGCGCACTACTGCGGTTTCGCGGGAGGGGGAGAGGCGGCGGGAAGGGGAGAGGCGGGGAGGGGGCCTCGATTGAAGAGGAACAGCACGATCTCCTCGGCCGTGCCGGGGAGGGCCGGGCCGCGGCCGACGCTCCAGTCGGCATCCGTGGCCACAAGGGTGCGGCCGTGCAGGACGGCCTTGATCCCGGTGGGTGCGATCAGGCTCCGCCGGAGGGCGACGGCGCCGGAAGCGGTCGGTGCGAGCATCAGGCTGAGCCCGAGCGGGCGGGCGATGTCGTAGCCGTGCACGACGGCCTCGGTGAGTTCGATGATGCCGCAGCGCCCGCGGCCGGCGGCCTTGTCCGCCGCAATCTGCCGGATCCGGGCGACCAGGTCCGCCGGCGCCGCCTCTGCCGCCGCCCGACTCACCACGTCGATTGCCCGGTTCGGATTGACGAAGTGGCCGAGGTAGGCGCGGGCCGCGGTGCGCACGAGGTCGCGGCTGGAACTGCCCAGGCGCCAGACGATGTGGCCGGCGACATCCCTCACCCGCCATTCCGCGCAGAGGCTCGGCGCCTCCCACTGCTCGGCCGCGAGCCCGTCGAGCAGGTCCGCGGTCGCTGTGAGCGTGGCAGTGAGGTGACCGCTCCAGTTGGAGTTCGCGCCGGACTCGTCGCCGGCCGGGCGTCGGCTGAGCGGGAGGTACTTCGCGAGGTCTGCCATGGGTCCAGCCTAGGCGCGGGATACCGGGCGGGGGAGGGCGTCCGGGTCCCTAGACTTGCCCGGTGACCGAAACCCGAGCCCGAAGCCTGTGGGCCGGTCGCACGCTGGCCCTGCTGGGCATCCTGCTCGTGGCCGCGAACCTGCGCACGGCCGTCGCCGCGCTCTCGCCGATCATCACCCGGATCGACGTCGACATCCCCCTCGAAGCCCTGGCCATCGGTGTCGTCGGCATGCTGCCGCCGGTGTGTTTCGCCCTGTTCGGCATCTTCACCCCGATGTTCACGAAGCGCCACGGACTCGAGACCGTGCTCGCGCTCTCGCTCGTCGCCCTGCTGATCGGCCACCTGGCGCGGGGCCTGTCCGGCTCGCTGGCCGTGCTGCTGCTGGGCAGCGTGGTCACCTTCGCCGGCCTGGGCGTCGGCAACGTGCTGTTGCCGCCTTTGGTGAAGAAGTACTTCCCGGATCGGGTCGGCCTGGTGACGTCGTTGTACGTCACGGTGATCTCGTTCAGCACGCTGGTGCCCCCGCTCGTTGCGGTCCCGGTGGCGGATGCCGCCGGCTGGCGCGTCTCGCTGGCCATGTGGAGCGTCCTCGCCCTGATCGCCCTCGTCCCGTGGATCACGATGCTCGTGCGCCACCGCACCCGGAGCGTGCCGACCCCTGTTGTCGAGGAAGCAGAACCGGCCCTCCTCGGCCGGATTCGGCACTCGAGCGTGGCCTGGGCGATCGCCGCCGTCTTCGCCGTCTCGTCCCTCAACGCCTACTCAATGTTCGCCTGGCTGCCCCAGCTGCTGGTCGACCGGTCGCTTGTGACGGAGGGGGAGGCGGGCACCCTGCTGTCCCTGTTCGCGGCCATGGGCATCCCGTGCGCGGTGATCATCCCCGTGCTCACCGCGCGGATGAAGAACGTCGGCCTGATCGTGTACGCCGGCGCGTTCTGTTTTGTGATCGGATACCTCGGCCTGATCTTCGCGCCCGCGCCGCTGACCTGGCTCTGGGTGTCGGCGACGGGCCTCGGCCAGCTGCTCTTCCCTCTCGCGCTCGTGCTGATCAATCTCCGTACCCGCACGCACGAGGGCGCCGTCGCGATGAGCGGCTTCGTGCAGGGAGTCGGTTACACGCTCGGCGCGTTCGGCCCGCTGGTGGTCGGGGTGCTGCACGAGCTGACCGGCGACTGGCTGGCGCCGCTGATCTTCCTCACGGCCACTGCGCTCGCGGTGACCGTCGCCGGCGCGGTCATCGCGCGGCCGCACATGCTCGAGGACGACCTGAACCGGGCCCGCACTCCGGACTAGGGGACCAGTTCGGCGCGGTGGATGAGCGCAGCGGCGCCGATCAGCGGCCCGTCGGCGGTCAGGGCGGAATGCACGACCCTCACCTTCGTCGCGAAGGCGAACTCGGTGCGTTCGGCGATCGCCTCGCGGATGGCGTCGAACAGCTCGGGTGCCACATGCGAGAATCCCCCGCCGATCGCGACGAGGTCCAGGTCGACCAGGTTGGTGGCCGAGGCGATCGCCTGGCCGATGGCACCTCCGCTCCGCCGTACGGCGCGCGCCGCGACCTCGTTGCCGGCCGCGTGGGCGGCAGCGAGCTCCTCGCCGGTTCGGCCGGACCAGCCCTGGGCCCTGGCCCAGGCGACGGTCCGCGGTCCGGAGGCGATCGCCTCGAGGCAACCGCGTCCGCCGCAGGCGCACGGGTCGTCGAACCCGCCGACCTCGACGTGGCCGATGTGGCCGGCATTGCCGGTCGGGCCCGACACCGTCCGGCCGTCCAGGATGAGGCCGCCGCCCACCCCGGTGGAGACGACCATGCCCATCAGGTTGCCGACGCCCTGGCCGGCGCCGAGCCAGTGCTCGGCGAGCGTGATGCAGAGGCCGTCCAGCCGCAGCCGCACCGGGACATCCGGGACGAGCGCCAGCACCAGGTCGCGCAGCGGGAACTCGCGCCAGGCCGGGAGGTTGAGCGGGGAGACCGATCCCGAGGCGACCGTGATCGGGCCGGCGGAGCCGATTCCGACGCCGACGAGGGTCGCCCCGGCCGGCAGGCCGGCCAGCGCCAGGGTGACGGCCGACGTGACGCTGCGCGCGAGCTCCTCGCTGGTGGCGGTCGGTCCGGTGGGGGAGCGGTGCCGGCTCCCCGGGAGCAGGTTCCCCCGGTCATCGACGAGGACGGCTTCGACCTTGGTCCCGCCGAGATCCACGGCGAGAACGGCTCTGATCGGCCCGGTACTTGAGGTCATGGTCCGAGCCTAGGGCGTGACCGGGCAGCCCCTCCTGCTCATATGAGCAATATGCCCCACAGCTGTTGTTCGGATGCTCCGTGACTCCTAGGCTGGGGACGACGCGAATGGAGAGTGCCCCGGGTGATCAATACCGACGAGTTGATGTCCATTCGTGCCGCCGAGCTCTACTACGAAGAGAACAAGACGCAGGATGAGATCGGATCGATCCTGCGCCTCACCCGCTGGAAGGTCGGCCGGCTCCTCGCCCAGGCGAAGGCGAGCGGATTCATCCGGATCGAGATCGTGCATCCGCGCGCCCGGCGGCTTCCCGTCGAACGCCGCCTCCGCGAGTCGACCGGCCTGACGGACGCCATCGTCGTGTCGTCGGTCGGCGTGGCCAACGACGAGGAACTCCAGTCCCGCACCGCGCAGGCGGCTGCCGACTACCTCACCGGACTCCGCCCGATCCCGCGCACCCTGGGCATCAGCTGGGGCCGCACCCTCCACGACGTGTCGCTGCACCTCAAGCACGGCTGGGCCCCCGGGGTCGACGTCGTGCAGATCAACGGCGGCGTCAGCCTGAACAAACGTGCGGGCACCGCCGCGACGACCGCGGTCACCATCGCCCACAAGGCATTCGGCGCGGCGACCCTGCTGCCGAGTCCGGCCATCCTGGAACGGCTGGAAACGAAGCAGGCGATCGAATCGGACCGCGCCGTGGCCGCCGTCCTCGAACAGGCGGCCGGGGCATCCGCATACCTCTACAGCGCGGGCCAGGCCGACGCCCATTCCGCGCTCGTCGACAGCGGCTACCTGAGCCCGGACGAGGTGGCTGAGCTCGTGCGTAGGGGGGCTGTGGGCGACATCGTCGGCCGCTACATCGACAAGAACGGCGACATCGTCGACCCCGAGCTCGACGAACGCACGCTCGGCATCCAGCTTGAGCAACTGCGGCGGGCGACCCTCGCCATAGCCGTGATCTCCGGCGGCGCCAAGCACGCCGTCGCCCGCGCGATCGTCGGCAGCGGGCTCTGCACCGTGCTGGTCACCGACGAAGACACCGCCCGGGCCCTGCTCGGCGACGACGTATGACACACACCAACCGCAAGGACAACTCATGACTAGCAGTCAACTGGCCGCACGCCTGGCCCCCCGCGACCGCACCCTGGCTCTGCTGGGCGGTGAGGCCACCGACGCGAACCTGCGCCGCTACCTGCACGGCATCCCCGGGATCGACGCCGTCGGCCTCGAACAGCGCGCGGCCGACCTCGGCAGCCGTTCGATCAAGACCACCTCGAAGAAGTTGGCGCTCGACACGACCATCGGGCTGATCGACCTCACCACCCTCGAGGGTGCCGACACCCGAGGCAAGGTGCGTTCCCTCGTGGGCAAGGCCCTCACCCCGGATGCCGGCGACCCGGACTGCCCGCGAGTGGCCGCGGTCTGCGTGTACGGCGACATGGTCCCGCACGCCGTCGAGGCCCTCGGCTCCGCCCACGCGGCAGGCACCGGTAACGGCATCGCCGTCGCCGCCGTCGCCACGGCCTTCCCGAGCGGGCGTGCGTCGCTCGCCGTCAAGCTGGCCGATACCGCCGACGCGGTCGCGGCCGGTGCCGACGAAATCGACATGGTGATCGACCGGGGGGCGTTCCTCTCCGGCCACTATGGGCGCGTCTTCGACGAGATCGTCGCCGTCAAGGAGGCCTGCCGGCGGCAAGACGGAAGCCACGCGCACCTCAAGGTGATCCTGGAGACCGGCGAACTCAACACCTACGACAACGTGCGCAGGGCGTCCTGGCTCGCCATCCTCGCCGGCGGCGACTTCATCAAGACCTCGACCGGCAAGGTGGCGCCCGCGGCAACCCTCCCGGTGACCCTGTCGATGCTCGAGGTGGTGCGCGACTGGCACCGCCTGACCGGCGAGAAGATCGGCGTCAAGCCGGCCGGCGGCATCCGCACCTCCAAGGACGCGATCAAGTACCTCGTGACCGTCGCCGAGACCGTGGGCGAGGAGTGGCTCCAGCCGCACCTGTTCCGCTTCGGCGCGTCCAGCCTGCTCAACGACGTGCTGCTGCAGCGCCAGAAGATGACGACCGGGCACTACTCCGGCCCCGACTACGTGACGATCGATTAGGACATCCCATGAACTTCCTTGATTACGCTCCGGCCCCGGAGTCGCAGGCGATCCTGAACCTCCGTTCGGACTACGGCCTGTTCATCGACGGCGAATTCGTCGCCGGACGAGGCACACCCTTCCAGACCATCAACCCGGCCACCGAGAAGCAGATCGCGATGATCGCCAACGCCAATGCGGCGGATGTCGACGCCGCCGTGGCCGCAGCACGCCGCGCCTACACCGGTGCCTGGTCCCGCCTCTCCGGCAGCGACCGCGGAAAGTACCTGTTCCGCATCGCCCGACTCGTGCAGGAACGGGCCCGTGAACTGGCCGTGGCCGAGAGCCTCGACAACGGCAAGCCGATCAAGGAGAGCCGCGACGTCGACGTTCCCCTCGTCGCAGCCTGGTTCTTCTACTACGCCGGCTGGGCCGACAAGCTCGATCACGCCGGGCTCGGCCCGAACCCGGCCTCGCTCGGCGTCGCCGCCCAGGTCATCCCGTGGAACTTCCCCCTGCTCATGCTGGCGTGGAAGATCGCGCCGGCGCTCGCCGCGGGCAACACGGTCGTGCTGAAGCCCGCCGAGACGACCTCGCTGACCGCCCTGCTCTTTGCCGAGATCCTGCAGCAGGCCGACCTGCCGCCCGGGGTGGTCAACATCATCACCGGCGCCGGCGACACCGGGCAGGCGCTCGTCAACCACCCGGATGTCAACAAGGTCGCCTTCACCGGCTCGACCGCGGTCGGCCGGGCGATCGCCCGCTCCGTCGCGGGTACCGACAAGAAGCTCACCCTCGAGCTCGGCGGCAAGGCCGCGAACATCGTCTTCGACGACGCGCCGATCGACCAGGCCATCGAGGGCGTCGTCAACGGCATCTTCTTCAACCAGGGCCACGTCTGCTGCGCCGGCAGCCGGCTCCTGGTGCAGGAGAGCATCCACGACGAGGTCATCGACCGGCTCAAGGACCGCATCTCCACCCTCCGCCTCGGCGACCCGCTCGACAAGAACACCGACATCGGTGCGATCAACAGCGCCGACCAGCTTCGGCGCATCACCGAGCTCACCGCCATGGGGGAGCAGGAAGGCGCCGAGCGCTGGAGCGCCGACTGCGCCATCCCGGAGAACGGCTTCTGGTTCGCGCCGACGATCTTCACCAACGTGTCGACCAGCCACCGCATCGCCCGCGACGAGATCTTCGGACCCGTGCTCTCGGTGCTGACCTTCCGCACACCCGCCGAGGCCATCGCGAAGGCGAACAACACCCCCTACGGCCTCTCCGCCGGCATCTGGAGCGACAAGGGCAGCCGCATCCTGGCCGTCGCCGACAAGCTGCGCGCCGGCGTCATCTGGGCGAACACCTTCAACCGGTTCGACCCGGCCAGTCCCTTCGGCGGCTACAAGGAATCCGGGTACGGACGCGAGGGAGGCCGCCCGGGCCTGGCCGCGTACCTCAAGCCGGCGCCGTACCTCAAGCCGGCGCCGAGCCGTCCGCGTTCGGGCACCGCTCCTGCCGCCTCCGCCACTCCCGCAGCCCCCGCAGCCCCCGCCGTTTCCGCTCGAAAGAAGGCCGCCAAGTGACCCGCCTCGCCATCCCCAAGACCTACAAGCTCTACATCGGCGGCAAGTTCCCGCGCAGTGAGTCCGGCCGCGTGTACGAGATCCTCGCGAAGAAGGGCGACTTCCTCGCCAACGCGGCGAAGGCCTCCCGTAAGGATGCCCGCGAGGCGGTCGTGGCGGCCCGGGCGGCAGTGGGTGGCTGGGCCGGCGCCACCGCCTACAACCGCGGCCAGGTGCTGTACCGGATCGCGGAGCTGCTCGAGGGGCGTCGCGCGCAGTTCGTCGACGAGATCGTGCAGACGGAGGGCGTGAGCGTCGCGGCGGCATCCGCCCAGGTCGACGAGGCCATCGACCGCTGGGTCTGGTACGCCGGCTGGGCCGACAAGTACGTGCAGGTTGCCGGCAACGCGAACCCGGTTTCCGGACCCTTCTTCAACATTTCGGTTCCCGAGCCCACGGGTATCGTGGCGATCGTCGCCCCGCAGGCCGGTGGCTCGCTGCTCGGCCTCGTCAGCGTCGTCGCCCCGGCACTGGTGGCCGGAAACACCGTCGTGGTCATCGCCAACGAAACCATGCCGCTGTCGGCGATCAGCCTGAGCGAGGTGCTCGCGACCAGCGACGTGCCCGGCGGGGTGGTGAACATCCTGACCGGTTCGCCCGCCGAGATCGCGCCCTGGCTGGCCAGTCACGCGGATGTCAACGCGCTCGACCTCGTCGGGGCCGGAGCCATCGACTGGGTCGACCTGCAGATCGCGGCCGCCGAGACGCTCAAACGCGTGCTCCCACCGGAGAACGGCCCGGATGCGGCGACCCCGTCGATCGACCGGATCGTCGCGTTCACCGAGACGAAGACCGTGTGGCACACGAAGGGCCTGATCTAACCCGATCCGATCCACCCGGTGCCGCACGGGGCGGGGTGCACCTAGTCGGTGACCCGCCCGGCCTGGGCGCCGCCGAGGGCCCTGCCTGCTCGCTGTGACCGCGAACAGGACATACAGGTAGCTGACGAGCACCATCGTTCAGAAGAAGAACCCAACGAAATCCCATAAACTCGCCCAAAAATCCATGGACTTTGCCTTTCGGGGACAGTGGCCCGGCGCCCGGTCACGGGACCGTGACGGTCAATCGGGCCCTGATGCCGCACAAAATACCACCGGAGGATCAGGCGCGACACCTAGACTGCCGCCATGACTTCACGACGCGTCCTGGTCACCGGAGCAACGGGTTACATCGGCGGCCGGTTGGTACCCCTGCTGCTCGAGGCGGGTTTCACGGTGCGCGTACTCGTGCGTTCGCCGCAGAAGCTGACGGATGTCCCCTGGGCCGGCCAGGTCGAGATCGTCCGGGGCGACCTGGCGGACCCCGGATCGTTGCGGGAAGCCTGCGCCGACGTTGACGTGCTGTACTACCTCGTGCATTCCATGGGCGCCCGCGGGGACTTCGAGGCAACGGAGCGCACGGCCGCGGAGAACGTCGCGGCAGCCGCGGCAGCCGCCGGCGTCTCCCGGATCGTCTACCTGGGCGGGCTCCACCCCGATACCGACACGCTCTCCCCGCACCTCCGGTCGCGCGCGGAAGTGGGCAGGATCCTGCTGGCCTCGGGCGTGCCGACGGCAGCGTTGCAAGCCGGCGTGGTGATCGGATCCGGCTCGACGTCATTCGAAATGATCCGCCACCTCACCGACGTGCTGCCCTACATGCCGGCGCCCAAATGGGTGCGCAACCGCATCCAGCCGATCGCCGTGCGTGACGTGCTCTACTACCTCGTGGCCGCCGCCGGTCTCCCGGCCGACGTCAACCGCACCTTCGACATCGGCGGCCCCGATGTGCTCCGGTACGGCCAGATGATGAACGGCTACGCGCTGGAGGCCGGTCTCCGGCAGCGCCCGATCGCGGCCCTCCCCGTGCTCACGCCCTGGCTGGCATCCCAGTGGGTCAACCTGGTCACGCCCATCCCGCGCAACCTCGCCATCCCGATCATCGCGTCGCTCCAATACGACTGCGTGGTGCACGAGCGGGACATCGACACGTACATCCCCCGGCCCGAGGGGGACCTGACCGGGTATCGGCGCGCCGTGCGGCTCGCCCTGGGCCGGATGCAGGGCGGCGAGGTCGAAACGAGCTGGCGGAATGCGTCGATCGAGGGCGCGTCGAGCAACCCGCTGCCCAGCGACCCGGACTGGGCCGGACACCTCGTGTACACCGACCTGCGCCAGAAGCGCACGCGGGCGAAGCCGGAGGCCCTGTGGCGGGTGATCGAGGGCATCGGCGGGGAGAACGGCTGGTATTCGTTCCCGCTCGCCTGGGCCGTCCGAGGCTGGATGGACAAGGTTGTCGGCGGAGTGGGGCTCCGCCGCGGTCGCCGCGATCCGGACCGCCTGCACACTGGCGACGCGCTCGATTTCTGGCGGGTGGAACGCATCGACCGCGGCCGTTTCCTGCGCCTGCGAGCGGAGATGCGGGTGCCCGGCCGCGCCTGGCTGGAGCTGAGCGTCGAACCCACGGATGACGGCGGGGCGCTCTACCGGCAGCGCGCCATCTTCTTTCCCCGAGGGCTCGGCGGCCGGCTGTACTGGTGGTCGATCCTCCCGTTCCACGGCATCATCTTCCGCGGCATGGCCAACCGTGTCACGGAAGAGGCCGCCGCAGAGGGGTCAAGACCGGGAGAAGTCACCCCCGAGCTGGGGCAGCGTCGCAGGTAACGGAACGATAACGGGTCGCGGTAGAGTGACCGGACTGTCCGCCGCAGCGTGGCGCCGGGCAGCCAGAGAGGCTCTACCCTGCAATGAGCGTATTGAGGTCCGTCCGCGGCATGTCACTCCTGTTCGCGATCCCGGCGACGGCCCTCGTGGTCCTCGTGCTCGTGCTCGGTCCGCTCACCCAGCGGGTCGAGGCCGTCGACGTTTTCGGAACGCTGCGAGCGCCGGGTGAAGGCGCCTTCGTGGCCGGCCACCGCGGCGACGGGTCCGCGGCGCCGGAGAACACCATGCCCGCCTTCGACCTGGCGCTCAGCGGACCCAGCGAGTTCGTCGAGACCGACGTGCAACTGAGCAGCGACGGCGTGCCCGTCCTCTTCCACGACGTCACACTGGACCGAACGACCGACGGTCACGGAAGCGTCTCCGACCACACCGCGGCCGAGCTCGCGAGGCTCGACGCCGGCGCCTGGTACGGCAAGTCCTATGCCGGCACCCGGATCCCCACCCTCGACGCGTTCCTCGCCCGCGTGGCGGAATCGGACAAGAAGGCGCTGGTCGAGCTGAAGTTCGGCTGGACGGTGGAGCAGGTGCGCACGGTCACCACCCTGATCGACCGCCATGACGTTCGGTCGAGGGTCGTGCTGCAGAGCTTCAGCCTCGACACCCTGGCCAATCTCCAAGTCGCGGCGGCGCGCTACCCGCGGATCATGCTGGTGCGGGAGCTCCCGGGCGACCCTGTGCCGATGGCCCGCCAGTTCGGTGTCATCGCGCTCGCGACCACGGCGGCCGCGGTCCAGAATGCGCCGGATGCCGTGCGGCTGCTGCACGAGGCGGGGCTCGGCGTGATCTGCTACACGCTCAATTCCCGGGACATGTGGAGCGAAGTGCGGGACCACGGGGTCGACGGGATCATCACGGACACGCCCGGCGACCTCGAGTCGTGGCTGGCCGGCACGGGGCCCGGGACCGGGCGCGCGGCCGGTTCCGCAACCTAGCATCGGCTGGGAGTGCTAGCCACCCCGCCCCGTTGGGGGCATGATGGAGATGGTTTGAGGGAGGCCTGCATGTCGGGATCGATAGTTTTTCTCGGGGACGGACTCACAGCGGCTGGCCGCTGGGAGGAATCGCTTCCGACGTTCGAGGTGCAGAATCTCGGTGTCGGCGGGGACACCACCGACGAGGCCATTGCCCGGCTGGATTCCGTCGTCGGCATGGCACCGGACGCCGTCGTGCTGCTGATCGGCACCAACGACCTGGGCTGGCGCCGGTCGGACGAGTATGTCGTCCGCAACATCGAGACCATCCTCGTGACCCTCCGCAAGCGCCTCCCGCATACCCGGCTCCTCGTGCAGTCCGTGCTGCCGCGCGAGCGTGAATTCGCGACCACCATCCGGTCGATCAACCGCCACCTCCGCCAATTCGCGCCCACCCAGCACGCGCAGTACCTGGACCTCTGGCCGGCGATGGCCGAGCCCGACGGCGAACTGTCTGCCGCGTTCACCAACGACCGGCTCCACGTCAATGACGAAGGCTACGCGGCGTGGGTCGCCGAACTCGGCCCGGCGCTCGAGACGCTCTTCCTGCACGCCCCGACCACAACGGCCATACCGATCCAGCACGCCTGATCGTCGGTAAGGTGGGCGCATGCGTCGAGTAGCCCTGCTCCTGGTGGCGCTGTTCGGCGCCCTCGCGCTCGTTGTCGGGTCGATGGGCGGCGCGGCCGCGGCATCCACAGCGCGGGTTTCCGTCATCGGCGCGGTGCACCAGGGCACCGAGGACTTCACGTTCGACTCCTGGCACTCGGACTTCCGGCTCGGCCTCTCCGCCGACGGGCGCTCGACGCTGACCACAACCGAGGCGATCGTGGCCAGGTTTCCCGACGCCGACCAGAACCGGGGCATCCGTCGCGCCATCCCGACCCACTACGACGGGCATCCGACCGACCTGACGGTCGAGAGCGTCACCGACGGCACCGGTGCGCCGCGCGACTACGAGACCGAAACGAGCGACGACGGCCGGTTCCTGATGGTCACGATCGCGGCCGACGACTTCGTTCACGGCGCCCAGACGTACACGATCAGGTATCGCCAAACCAACGTGACGCTGTTCCCAAGCAACGCCGACGACGAGGAGTTCTACTGGGAGGTGAACGGCTCCGGGTGGGCCCAACCGTTCGGAGAGGTGAGCGCGACGCTGCACGTGGCCCCCGAACTCGTCCCGAAGCTCACCGGGGCCACCAGCTGCTACCAGGGCGCCAGTGCTTCCGGCGAGTCCTGCGCCACGCTCACCAGCGAGGCGGACGGCGACCGTTGGCGGATCGACGTAAGTGCCGGCAGCCTCGGGCCGCAGGAGGGCCTGACCCTGGCGGTCGGCTTCCAGGCCGGGACCTTCCTGCCCAGGGACGGCTCGTTCACCGCTAGCCCGTTCCCCGGCATCGGGCTCGGGGCGGCCCTGCTCGGCCTGGCCGCGATGGTCGTGGCCGGGATCGCCCGCCTGGGCCGGTGGCGCAGCCAGCCGGGGAGGCCGACGATTATCGCCGAGTACCTGCCACCGAAGGGCGTCAACCTGCTCGAGGCGGCGGACGTGGCGCGGGCCACCACCAAGGCCATGGCCGCCCAATTCCTCAGCTTCGCTGTCCGCGGTAACGTGCGCGTGCTCGAGGTGGAGGGCAAGAAGCATTACCAGCTCGAATTAGAGCACGCCGACCAGGTCGACGAGGCCGAGCGCAGCATCCTCGCCAGGCTCTTCCCCGGGCTGCAACAGGGCACCCGCCGTGACCTCAAGGCGAGGGACGCGAAGCTCTCGCTCGCCCTGCAGCGCGAGCTGCGGGTATCCCGCAAACGGATGCTCACCGCGGGTCTGCGGCAGAAGAAAGGCGGGGCCCTGCGCGTCTGGCTCATCGCCCTCGCCGTGGTCTCCGGCATCGTGAGCATCGGCGCGAGCGCCGTCGCGATCGGCAGCGAGATCGGGGGAGCCTGGCCGATCCTGGTCCTCATCCTGGGCGCGGCGTTCTCCGGCGGCATCCTCGCCCTGACGGCCAGCGTCCGCCCGCTCACCGCCGCGGGGGCGGAGCTCCGCGACTACCTCAAGGGCGTGAAGGTGTACATCGCGCTCGCCGAAGCCGACCGGCTTCGGGTGCTGCAGAGCCCGGAGGGCGCCCTGCGCTCGCCGTACCGGCCCGACCAGGCGGCGCTGCCGACCGACGCCGGCGCCGGGGGAACGCCGCAGGTCCTGAAACTCTACGAACGACTCCTGCCTTTCGCCGTGCTGTTCGGCCAGGAGAAGCAGTGGTCGCGGGTCCTGGGAGAGTACTACGAGGCCGGCGGAACCCAGCCCGGCTGGTACAGCGGACCAGGCGGATTCAACGCCGGCTATTTCGCGGCCGGTATCAGCTCGTTCGCCAGCACCACCTCGGCCAGCTGGTCGGGCAGCTCGTCGAGTTCCGGCTCCGGCGGCGGGGGTTCGGTCGGCGGCGGGGGCGGCGGCGGAGGCGGCGGAGGAGTCTGACCCGCGCGCGTGCCGGTGCTCGGGCACCGCCGCGTGGGCGTACACTGAAGGCGCGCCTGAAGGACCCGGTCACCGTCTCGACCGTGCACCTGCATCACAACCGCAGTTGCACGATGCTCGCCTCAGGGTTCGGCGCATCGATCGCACCGGCATCCGCGGATGCCGCGACACGACGAGCGAGTGCTTCCGCACTCGCTCTGAAGTGAAGTGGAGAAGCATGGCTAACACCCGCCACCAGGCCTCAGGCTCGGCCAGCCGAGGCAGCGCCCCCAGCAGGGGCAGCCGCCAGCGGCCCAGGTCCCGCGACGACGATGCCCCGATCATCCCGATTCTCGCGCGCAAGGTGCGCGAAGTGGAGGCGAAGGCGCAGGCCGGCGGCAAGCTGGGCCCCACCAACCGCACCAAGTACCAGGTCATCGCGCTGCTGATGCGCGAGGAACGCGCCAGGGTCAAGGGCGACTCTGAAATCGGCGACGTGAACCGGGCCGAACTGCTCAAGCGGCTGGACGGCATCGCCCAGATTCTGGCCAGGACGGCCGCCAGGGACACCAGCCTGATCACTCTGCTGGAACCGGACGCCGGGGTCTCCACCGTCGCCCAGCGTTTCCGCCGCGACTGGCTGCTGGAATCCGGCGCCGAGCTGAGCCCCGACGAACTCATCATCACCCGCGAGGCGGAGGCCAAACCGGAACTGCCGCAGAACCAGGTCGTTCCGAAGTCGGTCAAGGCCAGGCAGCTTGCGAATCCCTTTCTCGCCCCCGATTTCAGCGCGGCGCAGGCGCGCCCCGTCGTTACCGTTCGCCGGCTGGCCAACTGGGAACTGCTCGGCCCGCTGTTCAAATCGTTCGAGTACGGCTCCGGCGGACAGGCTGCCACCATGGCGCTGCCCGAGGCGCCCCGGCTCGACCGGCTGTCCCCGCGGGGCATGGAACTCATGCACCACCAGGCCAGGTTCATCGAAAGCGCGCGCCTCGGCCACCGCAGCTACCTGCTCGCCGACGAGCCGGGCCTCGGCAAGACCGCGCAGAGCCTGCTGGCCGCATCCGTCGCCGGCGCCTACCCGCTGCTGGCCGTCGTGCCGAACGTCGTCAAGATGAACTGGGCTCGCGAGGTCGAGCTGTGGACCCCGCACCGCCGGGCCACCGTCATCCACGGTGACGGCGACACCCTGGACGCCTTCGCCGACGTCGTCATCGTCAACTACGACGTGCTCGACCGGCACCGTACCTGGCTCGGCACCCTCGGTTTCAAGGGCATGGTCGTTGACGAGGCGCACTTCATCAAGAACCTGCAGTCGCAGCGGTCCAAGCACGTGCTGGCACTGGCCGAGCAGATCCGGCGGCGCACGCCCGGCGGCAACCCGCTGCTGATGGCCCTCACCGGCACGCCGCTGATCAACGACGTCGACGACTTCCGGGCGATCTGGCAGTTCCTCGGCTGGATCGACGGAGACAAGCCGGCACCGGCCCTGATGGCGAAGCTCGAAGAAATCGGCCTGACACCGGCCGATTTCGGCTTCTACGCCGAGGCCCGCAAGGCCGTCATCGACATGGGCATCGTGCGACGGCGCAAGGTGGATGTCGCAGCCGACCTGCCGGCCAAGCGCATCGCCGACCTCCCGGTCGAGCTCGATGACGACCTGGGACGCTCCATCCGCCAGGCCGAGCGGGAACTGGCCGCACGCCTCGTTACCCGGTACAACGCACTCGTGGCGGCCAGGCACCCGGGGACGGCGCCGGCGGACCTCGACGACGAACAACGCACCGCCTACATCCGGGCCGTCGCCAACGCCGAACTCGAAGAGTCCAAGGGCCAGACGACCGGCGAGAACGTCTTCACCATGGTACGCAAGATCGGCCAGGCGAAGGCCGGCCTGGCGGCGGACTACGCCGCCCAGCTGGCGCACTCCGTCGGCAAGGTCGTCTTCTTCGCCAAGCACATCGACGTGATGGATGCCGCGGAGAAGATCTTCGCCAAGCGCGACCTCCGCACGGTGTCCCTGCGCGGAGACCAGACCGCGGTGGCACGCCAGGCCGCCATCGACGCGTTCAACAATGACCCGGATGTCGCGGTCGCGGTCTGTTCGCTCACCGCGGCCGGCGTCGGCGTCAACCTGCAGGCCGCGTCGAACGTGGTCCTGGCCGAACTCAGTTGGACCGCCGCCGAGCAGACCCAGGCGATCGACCGGGTGCACCGCATCGGCCAGGACGAGCCCGTCACCGCGTGGCGGATCATCGCCGCGCACACCATCGACGCCCGCATCGCCGAGCTCATCGGGAGCAAGCAGGGCCTCGCCGCCCGGGCGCTCGACGGCTCGGAGGAGGAGATCTCCTCGGCCGACTCCGTGCAGGCCAGCGCGCTCATCTATCTGCTCGGTCAGGCGCTCGACGGCGAAATATAGGGTTCCTGATTTGAATCCGGTCGCCCGGAGGCAGCATGATATGTAGGCGGTGACTGGCGCCGACATGAATTCGTGTGCATGAAGGAGCGGCCCAATGAAGATCGGTATCCTCACCAGCGGTGGTGACTGCCCGGGCTTGAATGCGGTGATCCGCGGTGCGGTGCTCAAGGGCGTGCGCGTGCACGATGCCGAGTTCGTCGGCATCCGCAACGGCTGGCGCGGCCTCGTCGAGGGCGAGTTCATGAAACTCGACCGGCACAGCGTGCGGGGCCTCTCCCGCCAGGGCGGGACGATCCTCGGCAGCTCACGAACGAACCCGTTCGAGGGCGAGAACGGCGGGCCGGAGAACATCCAGAGGATGCTCGACGCCGAAGGCATCGATGCGGTCATCGCGATCGGCGGCGAGGGAACCCTCACCGCGGCGCGCCGCCTGACGGATGCCGGGCTGAAGATTGTGGGCGTGCCCAAGACCATCGACAACGACCTGGCCGCCACGGACTACTCGTTCGGCTTCGACACGGCCGTGGAGATCGCCACCGAGGCCATCGACCGTCTCCGCACCACCGCGGAGTCGCATGGCCGCTGCATGGTCGTCGAGGTCATGGGACGCCACGTCGGGTGGATCGCCCTGCACT
This sequence comes from Cryobacterium sp. TMT1-2-1, assembly GCF_004403955.1. NCBI lineage: Bacteria > Bacillati > Actinomycetota > Actinomycetes > Micrococcales > Microbacteriaceae > Cryobacterium > Cryobacterium sp. TMT1-2-1. The sequence continues at coordinate 47,896 of NZ_SOHC01000029.1, read as the reverse complement.
CGGGCATGGCCGGGGGCGCGCACGCGATCCTCATCCCCGAACAGCCCAAGACCATCGAGCAGATCTGCGGGTGGGTGGAGCACGTCCGCGACCGCGGCCGAGCGCCCCTGATCGTCGTCTCCGAGGGCTTCCTGCTCGCCGGGATGGAGGAGGCGCACTCGACCAAGGGCCTGGACGCCTTCAACCGCCCGCGTCTCGGCGGCATCGGGGAAATCATCGCCCCGATGATCGAGGAACGCACCGGAGTGGAGTCGAGGGCCACCGTGCTCGGCCACACCCAGCGCGGCGGCGCCCCGTCGGCCTACGACCGGGTGCTCGCCACCCGCCTCGGCCTCGCGGCCGTCGACGCGATCTACGCCGGCCAGTGGGGCTCGATGGTCTCGCTCAAGGGCACGGACATCGAGATCGTCAGCATCGCGGACGCGACCATCGGCCTGAAGACCGTTCCCGACGCGCGCTACGACGAGGCCGCAGTCCTCTTCGGCTGACCCCTGCCCGACCAACCCTCATGCCGCGAAACCGCACTTGTGCGCGTTATGACCGCCGTTTAGCGCGCACAACTGCGGTTTCGCGGGAAGGGGAGAGGGGGGGGTGTCAGGCGAGTTTGGTTTGGATGTGGGCTAGCGAGGGGTTCGTCGCGGCGGAACCGTCGGGGAAGAGCACCGTCGGCACCGTGCGGTTGCCCCCATTGAGGCTCATCACCAGCTCGGACGTGCCGTCGACTTGCTCGACGTTGACCTCGGTGTAGCCGATCCCGGCCCGGTCGAGTTGCGACTTCAGGCGCGAGCAGTAGCCGCACCAGGTCGTCGTAAACATGGTGATCATTCCGGAGGCGGGCACAAAGTCCATCCCCGAAGCCTAACCGGGCGCCGCTGGGAGCTTGCCCGCCACTACGATTGGCTCCATGAACTTGCCCCAGGTGTGCGTGTGCTATCTGACACGACGCTCTCCGGACGGTACGCAGCAGGTGCTGCTCGGGCGCAAGAAGAAGGGCCTCGGCATCGGCAACATCGTCGGTCTGGGCGGCAAACTCGAGCCGGGCGAATCGGCTCTGGATGCCGCCGTCCGCGAGGTCGAGGAGGAATCCGGCCTGGTCGTGACGACCGCGGCCCTCGTTCCGCTCGGCGTGCTGACCTACCTGTTCCCGCACCGGGAATCGTGGAGCCAGGAATCGAACGTGTTCGTCTGCACGGAATGGACCGGCACCCCGCGGGAGTCCGACGAGCTCAACCCCGAATGGTTCGACGTGGCGACCCTGCCCGTCGACGAGATGTGGGATGACGCCCGGCACTGGCTGCCGGGAGTGCTCGCCGGGACTCCGGTGCGCGCAACATTCACGTTTGGCGAAGACCTGGAGACGGTTGTGGCTCGTGCCTGAATTGACCCTCATCGTTGTGCTGGTGATCGCCCTGGCGCTCATCTTCGACTTCACCAACGGCTTCCACGACACGGCGAACGCGATGGCGACCCCGATCGCCACCGGCGCGATGAAGCCCAAAGTCGCCGTCATGGTCGCGGCCGTACTCAACCTGATCGGCGCGTTCCTGTCCACAGAGGTCGCCAGGACGATTTCCGGCGGCATGATCAAGGAGGGTGAGGACGGCATCCTGATCACCCCGGAGCTCATCTTCGCCGGCCTGATCGGGGCCATCGTCTGGAACCTGATCACCTGGCTGCGCGGCCTGCCGTCCAGCTCGAGCCATGCGCTCTTCGGCGGACTGATCGGAGCCACCGTCATCGGCGTCGGATTCCAGGCGGTCGACTACGACGTCGTGATGGCCAAGGTCATCCTGCCGGCGATCATCGCCCCGATCATCGTGGGGGTTGTGGCCTTCATCGCGACCCGGCTCGCCTACGCCGTCACCCGCCGGGAGGTGGGCCGGCCCGACGGCCGCGGCGGCTTCCGTTACGCGCAGGTCTTCTCGTCGTCGCTCGTCGCCCTCGCGCACGGCACCAACGACGCGCAGAAGACCATGGGTGTGATCACCCTGACCCTGATCGCCAGCGGATACCAGACCGTCGGGACCGGACCGGAGTTCTGGGTCATCGCGTCGTGTGCGCTCGCGATCGCGATCGGAACCTACACGGGCGGCTGGCGCATCATCCAGACCATGGGACGCGGCCTCACCGACGTCAAGCCGGCCCAGGGCTTCGCCGCGGAGACCAGCACCGCCGCCACCATCCTCGCCTCCAGCCACCTCGGGTTCGCCCTGTCGACCACCCAGGTTGCCTCCGGCTCCGTGATCGGGTCCGGCCTCGGACGCCGTGGCTCGACCGTGCGCTGGGGGATGGCGGGCCACATAGCGCTCGGCTGGGTGCTCACCCTGCCTGCCGCCGGCATCATGGGCGCGTTCGCCGCCGGTCTGGCCCTCCTCGGCCCGGTCGGGATCGTGCTCGACGTGATCATCGGTTCGATCGTCGTCGCCGGCATCTACTGGTGGTCGCGCAGCAGCCGGGTGACACACCACCATCTGCTCCACGACATCGACGACGCCGGTCACGTGGTGAGGATCACCAAGACCCCGCGGAAGCCGGCTCGCCGGGACCGAAAGAAGGTGGCCCTGTGATCGACTGGCTCGCGTTTGTCGTTGTCGCCGGCGCCTCGCTCATCTCATCCGCCCTGATCGTGACCCTGTACTCGCTCGGCCTGCGCCTGATGACCAGCGCGGGCCGCAGCCCGGTGGTGGGCCCCGCCGAGTTCACCGGGGCGATCACCGTGCTGACCCCGAAGCGGGCGGCCAAGGAGGCCAAGCGCACGCGCAAGGCCCTCGCCGCGAACCCGCTCACCGACGATCAGAAGAAGCTCGCCCTGGTCGGCGCATACGCCTGTTTCGCGCTCTGTGTCGGTGCGGTGCTGTTCGGCGTCTACCTGATCGTCCCGGCGCTCCACGGCGGCTAGCTACCGCAGGCCCTCCAGCTGAGTTGTCCGCCTGCTCCTTCAGCCCTCAGCCCTCAGTGCTCCTCGCGGGTCGGGCCGTCGGGCGCGTCGGCTTTGCGTCGGAGTTCGGCGCTGATGGCGGTGCCGATTATGGTCTCCGGCTCGGTCACGTAGGTGTGGCCGGTCGGGGTGGTCCAGGTCAGGGTGCCGGTTCCGTCGGAGGCCTGGCTGACTTTCCAGCCGGCCTCGTGTTTGAGGGCGTGGCTGGCGGGGCAGAGGTGGGCGAGTTGTTGTGGTCGGTTCGTCCGCCGAATGCCCAGTCGAGGCCGTGGTCGATGTCCGAGCGGCTGGCCGCCCGGCTGCACCCGGGGTGCCGGCAGGTGCCGTCCCGCACCTGAAGCATCGTGCGGAGCGAGGCGGGGATCGTGTACCGGTCCCGGCCGACCGAGAGCACCGCGCCGGTCTCCGGGTGGGTCAGGATCCGCACCGCGCTCGGACACTTCGCCGCCAGCGCCCTGGCCGTGTCCGGATCGATCGGCCCGTACCCGTCGAGGCTGCCCGGCTCCTCGGTGACACCGAGGAGGGTGAGCATCGGGACGGTCACGATCAGGTTCGGCCGGAGCCCGCCCAGGCTGCCGGCAGCCCCGGCCGTTTCCGTGCAGCCAGTCTCCGCGCAGCCGGTCTGCAGGAGCAGGTCGCGGAACACGTCCGCGCGCAGCTGGGTGAGCGTGCGCGGCTCGTCCGGCCCCTGCAGGGCGATCGCCCGGTCCGTCACCTGGCCGTAGATGCCGAGGGCGTCCGACGCCGGCAGGTAGGCGCTGAGCCAGCCCATCCCGTCGCGGGCCGGGTCGAACCTGAGTGACCGGTCGGCCACGCTCCGCACATGCCGGGCCGTGATCGACTCCGGATCGATCCGCTCCCGCAGCTTCCTGGTCTTCCTTTCGAACTGCGACGCCGTCAACCGGCCGGCCGACGGCAACGCTTCCTGCTCCAGCTGCCGGGCCGCCGCCTCCGGAAGTCCCGCGGTTTCGTTGACGAGGACGATCGCCTGCCGGTAGCCGATCCGCCCCGCGGCCAGGGCCGAAAGGGTGTCGGGCAGGTCCTGGACCAGGGCCCGGCTGCTCTCCAGCAGGCCCGAGGCCGTCGACTCCGGGATCCGCAGCGCGCAGGCCAGCTCGGCCACCAGGGACCGGCGGGTCAACGCCGGACTGAACGCACTGCCGTCGAGCTCCCGCTCGCTGCAGACCCGGGCCGCGTCTATCGCGACCACCCGGGCCGCGGCCTGCACCGCCATCGCCCGGTCGATGGCGGTGACCGCATCGATGAGCGCGCCGAGTTCCTCCAGGTGGACCGCGGCCGCTGTCAGCGGCTGACCCTGGTCGGGGGCGACACCCGGGTCAACGCCCGGGTTAGGGCCGGCCGGGAGTGCCCGACCGGGTGGTCCTGTGATGGTTTCCATACGCCAACGGTACGGCGAACCACCGACATTCTTCCGGCCTGAAACCACCCCTGACCGGCCCTTGTGCATAACTTCCGGCACGCCCGACCTGTGGAAGACAGGCGCAGGAACGGCGCCACTCGCGCACCCCCGCACGCAGCGAGAGTCGCCGTTCCTGCCGACAATCGCCGTTGCAACGGCGACTCTCGGCGGAAACGGCGACTCTCGGCGCCGGACAGTCCGGCGTGCGGGGCTAGCTGGTGCCGCGGACCCGCCCGATAGCGCTCATCAGGTGGTAGATCACGATGGCGGCGATCGTGCCCAGCGCGATGCCGTTGAAGCTGAACGCGCCGACCGTGAATGTGTAGTTGGCGATCCCGATGACCAGGGCGGTCGCGGCCGTGAACTGGTTGACCGGCTTGCTGAAGTCGACCTTGTTGTCGAGCCAGATCTTCACGCCGATCACGCCGATCAGACCGTACAGGGCGGTGGTCACGCCGCCGAGCACGCCGGCCGGAATCGTGTTGATCAGCTCGCCCATCTTCGGCGACAGGCCGAGCAGGATGGCCACCATTCCGGCCACCCAATACGCCGCCGTCGAGTAGACGCGGGTGGCGGCCATGACCCCGATGTTCTCGCCGTAGGTGGTGGTGCCCGAGCCGCCGCCGAAGCCGGCGAGCACGGTGGCCAGGCCGTCGGCGAACAGCGCGCGTCCGGTGTACTGGTTCACGCTGGCATCCGTCATCTGGGCCACGCCTTTGATGTGGCCGACGTTCTCGGCGATCAGCACGAGCACGACCGGCAGGAACGCCGGCAGCACGCCCCACACGGCCGGGTTCTCGAACGGGTTCGACGGCGCGGTGAACTGCGGCAGGCCGATCCAGGCCGCCTCGGCGACCTTGCTGAAGTCCACCTCGCCGAACATCACTGCGGCGACATAGCCGACGACGACGCCGAGGAAGATCGACAGCCGCCCCAGGATGCCGCGGAACAGCACCGTGCACAGGATGACGGCGGCCAGGGTGATCACGGCGGTGAGCGGCGCCGCCTCGAAGTTGGTCTTCGCGACCGGCGCAAGGTTGAACCCGATCAGCGCCACGATGGCCCCGGACACGACCGGTGGCATCAGCGTGTCGATCCAGCCGGTGCCGGTGAACTGCACGAGCAGGCCGATGGCTGCCAGCAGGGCGCCGACGACGAGGATGCCGAACAGGGCGCTCCCCATCCCGGCCGAGGCGGTCGCTGCGACGATGGGCGCGATGAACGCGAACGAGGAGCCCAGGTAGCTGGGCAGCCGGTTCTTCGTGATCAGCAGGAAGAGCAGGGTTCCGATGCCGGAGAACAGCAGGGTAGTGCTCGGCGGGAAGTCGGTGAGCAGCGGCACGAGGAACGTCGCGCCGAACATGGCGACCACGTGCTGGGCGCCGATTCCGATGGTGATCGGCCAGCTGAGGCGTTCACCCGGACCGACGACCTCTCCTGCGGGAACCGATTTTCCGTCACCGTGCAGCGTCCAGGGCAGAGCCATTGTTTCTCGTTTCATTCGTTCTTAGCCTCAGGCGATCGTAGTGAATAAGATCGGGGGCGTGAGTCAACTCGCCCGAACGGACCGCCCCCGCCGCGACGCAGGCCCGGTTGCCGAGGTGCGCGTGGCGACGGGCATGCTCCGCGGCGTCGCCGAACGCGGTGTGCTTTCCTGGCGCGGCATTCCCTATGCAGCGGCGCCGGCAGGACCGCTCCGGTTCCGGTCACCGCAGCCGGCCGAGCCCTGGGCAGGGGTGCGTGACGCCGGCGACTGGGGTCCGGTCGCCCCGCAGCTGCGGCGTGGCCAGTTCATCGGCGCCCACCCGCGCATCCCGCAGGACGAGGATTGCCTGAGCCTCAACGTCCTGGCGCCCGACGCCCCGATCGATCCTGGCTCCCTCCGGCCGGTGATGGTGTTCATCCACGGCGGTGCGTACAGCGTTGGTTCGTCGCGGGAGGTCCCGCACCAGGGCGAGGGGCTGGTGCGCCGCGGCGGCGTGGTCTACGTCAGCCTGAACTACCGGCTGGGCGCCCTCGGCTACCTCGACTTCACCCGGTACTCCACGCCGGCGCGCCCCATTGAGAGCAACCTCGGCCTGCGCGACCAGGTGGCGGCCCTGCGCTGGGTGCGGGAGAACATCCACGCCTTCGGCGGCGACCCGGATGCCGTCACCCTGTTCGGCGAATCGGCCGGCGGAAACGCGGTCACCACGCTGATGACCGTTCCGGCGGCGGCCGGCCTGTTCCAGCGGGCGATCGTGCAGAGTGCGCCGCCGAACGCGGTGTATCCGAGCGCGCTCAGCGCCCAGTGGGCAGGCGACTTCGTCGAGATCCTGCGAGGCCTGGTGGGCGACGGCGCCGATGCCGATGCCGCGAGCCTGCTGGTCGGCGCCGATCCGTCGACCCTCGCCGCAGCGACGGCCGTCCTCACCTCGCGCGCACCCGACAGCTACCCGGGCACGATTCCCCTCTGCCCGGTCATCGACGGTGATTTCCTGCCCGAACGTCCGCTGGACGCCTTCCGGGACGGGCGGGCGCACCGGGTTCCCCTGATCATCGGCACGAACGAGCGTGAGGGCTCGCTGTTCAGCGGGCGGATCGACATTCTCGCCTCGACGCCCCCGCGCATCCGGGCCATCTTCACGAAGACGAAGAAGAAGGCGCGGAAGGCGCTCAAGGCGCACTACCCCGGCCTGCCCGACCAGCGAGCGGCGCTCGATTTCGGCGGCGACTACTCGTTTTGGTATCCGAGCGTGCGGGTGGGGGAGCGGCACTCCCGCTATGCGCCGGTGCATTTCTACCGCTTCGACGCGGCGCCCCTGCTGCTGCGCCGGATGGGCCTCGACGCCACGCACGGGCTGGAGATGTTCCCCTTGTTCGACCGGCTCGACGGCTGGTTCGGGCGCGGGATGACGGTGCTCGGCGGCCGCCGCACGTTCAAAGCCATCGGCGCCAGGATGCAGGGCTGGTGGACCGAGTTCGCCGCGACCGGCGTGCCGGACGCCGACTGGCCCCGGTACGAGGAGTCCGAGCGGAGGACGCTGATCATCGACGCCGTCGACCGGGTCGAGTCGGATCCGCTCGGCGACCGCCGACGTGCCTGGGGCGCCTTCGTCCCCCATGTCTGACGGGAATCACCGTGCGCGTAGACTGGGCGACTGAGACTTAGCCGCGACGGCCACGGGAGAACACCATTTCAGCAACACAGACCGACACCGTTACGCCCGCGCCGAAGCAGGGATTCACGGCCCGCACCGATCGGTACTTCGAGATCACCACCCGCGGCTCCACCTGGGGCCGGGAGGTGCGCGGAGGCGTCGTGACCTTCGTGACGATGGCCTACATCGTCATTCTCAACCCGCTCATCCTCGGCGGGTTCAGCGCCGACCAGGCCACCGTCGACGTGGCCGGCAACTGGCTGCCGAACGCGCAGGTTGCGGCCGTGACCGCCCTGACCGCCGGCGTCATGACCATCCTGTTTGGGGTCATCGCCCGGCTGCCGTTCGGCTTCGCCGCCGGTCTCGGCATCAACTCCTTCCTGGCCGCGAGTGTCGTCGGCCAGGTGACCTGGGCCGAGGCGATGGGCCTGGTCGTCATCAACGGGCTCATCATCGTTCTGCTTGCCTCGACCGGGCTTCGCGCAATGATTTTCACCGCGGTACCGCAGCAGCTGAAGCTCGCCATCACGGTCGGGATCGGTCTGTTCATCGCCTTCATCGGCCTGGTCGACTCCGGATTCGTGCGTTCCAGCGGTTTCGCCGCGCCGCCGGTTCAACTCGGGGAGAACGGCTCGGTCACGACCCTGCCCACCACGGTCTTCGTGATCGGCCTGATCATCATCGGCGTGCTCCTGGCGCGCAAGGTGAAGGCCGCACTGCTGATCGGCATCGTCGCGACCACCGTCATCGCCGTCATCCTCGAGGCCATCTTCAAGGTCGGGCCGTCGTTCGGCACCAATCCGGCCGGCTGGAACCTGAACGCGCCCGTGCTGCCGAGCAGCATCGTCGCCATGCCCGACCTGAGCCTGCTCGGCCAGGTCAGCTTCGGTGCCTTCGACCGCATCGGCGTGCTCGCCGCCACCATGCTCGTCTTCACGCTCGTCTTCACGAACTTCTTCGACGCCATGGGCACGATGACCGGCCTGGCCAACGAGGCCGGGCTGGCCGACAAGGACGGCAACTTCCCGCGGCTCAAGTCCGCGCTGATCGTCGAGGGTATCGGCGCGGTGGCCGGCGGGGCGGCATCCGCTTCGTCGAACACGGTGTTCATCGAGTCCGGCGCCGGCATCAGCGAGGGAGCCCGCACGGGCCTGGCCAATGTCGTGACCGGGGTTCTGTTCCTCGCCGCGATGTTCTTCACTCCGCTCACCCAGATCGTGCCGCTCGAGGTTGCTGCTGCCGCGCTGGTGATCGTCGGGGCGCTCATGGTCTCGCAGATCCGGCACATCGACTTCAGCGAATTCTCGATCGTGCTGCCGGTCTTCCTCACCATCATCGTGATGCCGCTCACGTACTCGATCGCGAACGGCATCGGCGCCGGATTCATCAGCTGGGTGCTCGTGCGCTCGCTCTCCGGCAAGGCCAGGGGCGTCAGCCCGCTGCTCTGGATCGTGGCCGTCGGCTTCCTGGTCTACTTCGTGCGCGGCCCGATCGAAGCCCTGCTGGGCTGATCCGCCCCAGGCGGCTACTCGAGGAAGCCCCGCAGGAGCAGGGCGGTGCCGTCGAGGTGCTCGCTCATCGCCTGGGCCGCGGCCTCGGGCCGGCCGGTGAGGATCGCGATCGCGATCTGCTCGTGCTGCGCGTTCGAGTGGGCGATGTTCGGTCCGAGTGAGGGAATGTTGTCGAGCAGCTCGTTGACGCGCATCCGAACGTCGGCGATCAGCGGCATCAGCGAGGCAGAACCGGCCAGCTCGCCGATCGTGAGGTGGAACCTCGAGTCCAGGCGGCGGTAATTCTCCCCGGCTGCCGCCTTCGCCTCGGTGAGGCTGGCCCAGAGCAGTTCCCGTTCGCCCGGGGACAACGGCCTCCCGGCCGCGTGCCGCGCGGCTCCCACCTCGAGGATCTCGCGGAGGGTGAGGGTGTCCTCGATCTCGGCGGGTGAGATCTCACGTCCGGGCCTGAACGCACCGTCCCCGTCCGTCCCTGGCGTGGGCACGGGGAGCTCGTCGCTGACGAATGTCCCGCCGTACCGTCCCCGCCGGGAGACGAGGTAGCCGGCGTCGGCGAGGGAGGCGATCGCGTCCCGGAGCGTGGCCCGGCTGACGGCGAGCATCGCGGAGAGTTCCCGCTCGGGCGGCAACCGCTCGCCGGGAGCGATGAGCCCGAGGCGCACCGTCTGCAGCAGGCGCTGCACGGTCTCCTCGAACGCGTTGCCCCCGGCCACCGGCCGCAGGAGCAAGCCGCCATCGAGCCCGGCCGGTTCCTGCATCACATTGGCGTCGTATAGGCGGAACTGATGCCGCCGTCAACGAGGAAGGTCGAGGCGGTGATGAAGGATGCGTCGTCGCTGGCCAGGAAGGCGACAGCCGCGGCGAGCTCCTCGGCCTCGGCGAACCGGCCGAGCGGCACGTGCACGAGCCGGCGTGCGGCCCGCTCCGGGTCGGCGGCGAAGAGCTCCTGCAGCAGCGGCGTGTTCGCCGGCCCCGGGCAGAGAGCATTCACCCGGATGCCCTGCCTGGCGAACTGCACGCCCAGCTCACGGCTCATCGCGAGCACGCCGCCCTTGGACGCGGTGTACGAGATCTGGCTGGTCGCCGAGCCCATCACGGCCACGAACGAGGCCGTGTTGATGATCGAGCCCTTGCCCTGCCGGACCATGTGCCGGAGGGCCGCCCTGCAGCAGAGGTAGACCGACTTGAGGTTGACGTCCTGCACCTTCTGCCAGGCCGGCAGCTCCGTGGTCTCGATCGAGTCGTCTTCCGGCGGTGAGATGCCCGCGTTGTTGAACGCGATGTCGACGGAGCCGTAGGTGAGATAGGCGGTGTCGAACAGTGCGTTCACCTCATCCTCCTCGGTCACGTTCACCTTGAAGAAGAGGCCGTCGACGAGGTCGGCGGCGGCGAGCCCGGCCTTCTCGTCCATATCCCCGATCACCACCTTCGCGCCCTCCGCCGCGAAACGCTTCGCCGTCGCGAGGCCGATCCCGCTCGCTCCGCCGGTGATCACGGCGACCTTGCCCGCGAGGCGCTGGGTGAGGTCAATGGGGGTGATGCTGCTCATGGGCTGCTCCTTGCGTGAAAGTGGGCGTGAAACTGGGCGTGAAAGTGGGTACGGCTAATCGACGGCGATGAAGACGTTCTTGGTCTCGGTGAAGTGCAGGGGGGCATCCGGCCCGAGTTCCCGGCCGAGGCCGGACTGCTTGAACCCGCCGAACGGCGTGGAGTACCGCACCGAGGAATGTGAGTTGACCGAGAGGTTGCCGGCCTCGACGCCGCGGGAGACCCGGATGGCCCGGCCGACGTCCCTGGTCCAGATCGAGCCGGACAGCCCGTAGTCGGTGTCGTTGGCGAGCTGCACGGCATCGGCCTCGTCGTCGAAGGGCAGCACGGTCACGACCGGCCCGAAGATCTCGTCCGTCACCGTGCGGTCGGTGCGGGAGGCGGGGGTCAGCACGGTCGGCGCGAACCAGAACCCCGGGCCCTCCGGCGCGGTTCCGCGGAAGGCGACGGGCGCGCCCTCCGGCACGTACGACCGCACCGACGCGAGGTGCTTCGCGGAGACGAGCGGTCCCATTTCGGTGGCCTCGTCGCCGGGGTCGCCCACTCGCACGCCGGCGACGGCCGGCTCGAGCAGTTCCATGAACCGGTCGTAGGCGCTGCGCTCGACCAGGATGCGGCTCCGGGCGCAGCAATCCTGCCCGGCGTTCTCGAACACCGAGTACGGCGCCGTGGCGGCTGCCTTCTCCAGGTCGGCGTCGGCGAAGACGATGTTGGCGCTCTTGCCGCCGAGTTCGAGCGTGACCCGCTTCACCTGTGCGGCGCATCCGGCCATGATCTGCTTGCCGACGGCGGTCGACCCGGTGAACACGACCTTGCGCACGGCCGGGTGCGTGACGAAGCGCTCGCCCACCACGGAGCCCTTGCCCGGCAGCACCTGGAACAGTCCCTCCGGCAGGCCGGCCTCGAGGGCCAGTTCGCCCAGGCGGATGCTGGAGAGCGGCGTCCACTCGGCGGGCTTCAGCAGCACGGCGTTGCCGGCCGCGAGCGCCGGGGCGAAACCCCAGGCCGCGATCGTCATCGGGAAGTTCCACGGGGTGATGATTCCGACCACGCCGAGCGGCTCGTGGAAGGTCACGTCGAGGCCGCCGGCGACGGGGATCTGCTGTCCGAACATGCGCTCGGGGGCGGCCGAGTAGTAGGTGAGCACATCGCGCACGTGGCCGGCTTCCCAGCGCGCCTGCGTGATCGGGTGGCCGGAGTTCTGCACCTCGATCCGGGCGAGGTTTTCGCGGTCTCCGTCGACGGCCTCGGCGAATCGGCGCAGCAGGGCGGCCTTGTCGGCGGGGGAGACGCCCGCCCAGGCCCGCTGGGCGAGCTGTGCCCGCGCGATGGCCTCGTCGGTCGCGTCCCGATCGAGATGATCGACCAGGGCGACCTCGGTCTCGTCGGCCGGGTTGATCACGGTGTAGCTGCTCATGCGTGTGCCTTCCGATCGTGCTCGTATTCTCGTGCCGCGTCGACGAGGCCGGCGAAGAGGCGGATGTCCTCCGCGGTCTGCTCCGGATGCCACTGCACGGCCACCCCGAACGGCACCGACCCGAACTCCACCGCCTGCACGACCCCGTCGGCGGTGCGGGCGGTCACGACGAGACCGTCGGCCACGCGGTCGATCGACTGGTGATGGTAGACCGGGACCTGGAGCGGACCGGCCTGCGCGCCCAGCACCCCGTGCAGCCGGGACTCCGGTTCGACCTCCACGTCGACGACGTTGAAGATGCCCCCGCCGGCCTGGTACCTGGTGTCGCCCACCACGTCGGGCAGGTGCTGGTGCAGGGTGCCGCCGAGGGCGATGTTCAGCATTTGGGCGCCGCGGCAGATGCCCAGGAATGGGAGCCCGCGCGCCAGCGCCTGGCGGAGGAGTTCGTCCTCCCAGGCGTCGCGGTCGGGCCGGGGCTCGTCGGTGGCCGGATGCGCGTCCTGGCCGTAGCGGGCAGGGTCGACGTCTTTGCCGCCGGTGATGATCAACCCGTCGAGCGCGTCGAGCACCCGCGCGGCGATGACGGGGCTGACCGGCTGCGGCGGCAGGAGCACGGCGATGCCGCCCGCCCTGGTCACCGCCTCGAAGTAGGACTGCGGCAGGAACGCGGCGCGCACATCCCAGACGCCGGTCTGCGACTGCTCGAGGTAGGTGGTCAGGCCGATCACCGGGGGACGGGCATCCGGGGTGCTGCCCGGCTCGGCGGCCGGCTCAGAGGCGTTCAAAGCCCCGCACCCGTTCCCAGTCGGTCACGGCCGAGTCGTAGGCCGCGATTTCGATCTGCGCGTAGTTGAGGTAGTGGTCGACGACCTCGTTGCCGAACGCCTCCCGGGCGAAGGCGGACCGGGCGAACAGCGCGGCCGACTCGCGCAGCGTCGCCGGGACCCGCGGCACGTCGCTGGTGTACGCGTTGCCCTCGAAGAGGTCCTCGAGTTCGAGTTCGTTCTCGATGCCGTACAGCCCGGCCGCGATGAGCGCGCTGACGGCGAGGTACTGGTTCACGTCGCCGCCGGGAACCCGGTTCTCCACTCGCATCCCGTGACCCTGGCCCACAACGCGCAGCGCGCAGGTGCGGTTGTCGAGGCCCCAGGCGAGCGCGGTCGGGGCGAAGCTGCCCGGCACGTAGCGCTTGTAGGAGTTGATGTTGGGGGCGGAGAACAGGGTGAGTTCACGCATCACGGCGAGTTGGCCGGCCAGGAAGTGACGGAACATCTTCGACATGCCGTGCGGGGCATCCTTGTCGGCGAAGACGGCCGAGCCGTCGGTGCCGCGCAGGCTGATGTGGATGTGGCAGCTGTTGCCCTCCTTCTCGTCGAACTTCGCCATGAAGGTGATGCTCTTGCCGTGCGCGTCGGCGATCTCTTTGGCGCCGTTCTTGTAGACCGAGTGGTTGTCGCAGGTGTCGAGCGCCGGCGCGTACCGGAAGCCGATCTCCTGCTGGCCCAGGTTGCATTCGCCCTTGACCCCTTCGCAGTACATTCCGGCGCCGTCCATGCCCACCCGGATGTCGCGCAGGAGCGGCTCCATCCGGGTGCCGGCCAGCAGCGCGTAGTCGATGTTGTAGTCGCTCGAATTGCGCATGCCCCGGTAACCCTTCGCCCAGGCATCCCGGTAGCCGTCGTCGAAGACGATGAACTCGAGTTCGGTCGCGACGAGGGCCTCGAGTCCGTGCTCGGCCAGGCGGGCGAGCTGGTTCTTGAGAATCTGCCGAGGGGAGGCGACCACCGGGTTCTCGTCCAGCCAGTGCAGGTCGGCCGTTACCAGGGCGGTCCCGGGCAGCCAGGGCGCCCGTCGGAGCGTGGCCAGGTCGGGAATCATGGCCATGTCGCCGTAGCCGCGCGACCAGCTCGACATCGCATAGCCCTCGACGGTGTTCATGTCCACGTCGACCGCGAGCAGGTAGTTGCAGCATTCGGCGCCGTGCGAGGCGGCGTCTTCGAGGAACAGCCTCGCCGACAGGCGCTTGCCGATTAGGCGCCCCTGCATGTCCGTGAACGCCACGATGACCGTGTCGATTTCTCCGGCGCCGACGGCTGCGGTCAGCTCTTCGAGCGTCAGGTTTCCAGAACGGTGGGTCATGAACGTCTCCTCATTGAGGCTTCGAATCGTGCGCTTTCCGACCATTAGACCACAGATCAACTCGGGAAGCGCGGGTCAATTCGATGACGACGATCGAAAATAAAGTTTGCAAAGGTATGTACACGCCACCATTGCGGTCCTATAGTCATGCCAAGTTAACTCACAGCGTTGCGGCAGCGACCTTTCGGTGCGCGCAACCAGAGCGCAAAGGAAAACAGGATGTCCAAAGACACCTTGAACGTCTCGGGCGTGACATACACCACCGCTGACGATGGGTATTTCGAGAAGCGCAAGCTGACCAGGTCTGCCGGCATCTGGGGGCTCTGGGGGCTCGCCGTGGCGGCGGTCATCTCCGGCGACTTCTCCGGCTGGAACTTCGGCATCGACTTCGCCGGCTTCGGCGGGATGCTCATCGCCTTCGCCCTGCTCGTCGTCATGTACTACGGCATGATCTTCAGCATCGGCGAGATGGCCTCGGCAATGCCGCACACCGGCGGCGCGTATTCCTTCGCCCGGGCGGCGATGGGGCCGTGGGGCGGATTCGTCACCGGGCTGGCCGAGACGATCGAGTATGTCGCCACCACCGCGGTGATCGTCTACTTCTCGGCCGCGTACGCCGGGAGCATCACCGCTGAACTGCTCGACTTCACGCTCCCCTCCTGGGTGTGGTGGATCATCCTCTACGCCGTCTTCATCGCGCTGAACTCGGCCGGAGCGGCCATCTCGTTCACCTTCGCGATCGTCGTGTCGATCATCTCCATCGCGATCCTGCTGGTGTTCTCGGTCATGGCGGCCTTCTCCGGCCTGTTCAGCTGGGACAACCTGTTCAACATCGTTCCCGACGCCGGCCAGACCGAATTCCTGCCGCACGGCTGGATCCCGATCCTCTTCGCCCTTCCCTACGCCATGTGGTTCTTCCTCGGCATCGAGGAACTGCCGCTGGCCGCGGAGGAATCACACAACCCCGTGCGCGACATTCCCCGCGCCGGCCTCATCGCCCGCACCACGCTGATCATCACCGGCCTGCTGGTGCTGTTCCTCAACACGGGAATCGTCGGCGCCGACAAGATCGCAACGGCCGGCGAGCCGCTCCTCGACGGCTTCCGCGCCATGGTCGGCGACGAGCTCGCGGCGGTCCTGTCGCTGTTCGCGCTGGTCGGCCTGCTGGCCTCCCTCCAGGGGATCATGTTCGCCTACGGGCGCAACATGTACTCGCTGTCCCGGGCCGGCTACTACCCGAAGTTCCTCTCCCTGACCGGCAAGCGGCAGACGCCCGCCGTCGCGCTCCTGGTCGGCGCGGTCATCGGCTTCATCGCCCTGGTGCTCGTCGACGCGCTCGGCGGCACCGGCGGGGTCGCAGGCGCGATCGTGCTGAACATCGCGATCTGGGGAGCCGTGATCGCGTACGTGCTGCAGATGGTCTCCTTCCTCATCCTGCGCCGGAAGTACCCGAACGCGAACCGGCCCTACCGCAGCCCGTGGGGCGTCCCGGGGGCGGCAATCGCCGGCATCCTCTCGCTGGCGATCTTCTTCGGCTTCTTCATCAACGAGCCGGCCCGGCCGGCCATCGTGGCCATCGCGGCGGTCTATGTGGTCATGCTGTTGATCTTCGCGTTCTACGGCCGGAAGCGCCTGGTGCTCTCCCCGGAGGAGGAATACGCGGTGTCCGGCGGCCTGCA
The DNA here is from genome assembly GCF_004403955.1 of Cryobacterium sp. TMT1-2-1. Taxonomy (NCBI): domain Bacteria; kingdom Bacillati; phylum Actinomycetota; class Actinomycetes; order Micrococcales; family Microbacteriaceae; genus Cryobacterium; species Cryobacterium sp. TMT1-2-1. The sequence goes on along the minus strand of NZ_SOHC01000029.1, from coordinate 32,104 downwards.
CGGCGACCCGCAGAAGGAGGGCTACGGCGGCACCGTCGAGGACGACCTCCTTTCCCTCGACGGGCGCGACGAGACCAAGAAGTAACGCGGCTCGCTTCCTCCCCTCGCCGAACTGTGAGTTTGGCACCTTCCCGGGCCCCACGAAGGTGCCAAACTCACAGTTCGGCGGGGGGTGTCGCGCTAGTCTCGGGGCGTGGCCATCCGGGAACGACGTCGCGAAGGCAGCGACAACCATCGTGACGCACTCGAGGCCCTTGACCGCGCGATCGAGGATCTCGACTGGACCGTGCCGCCTCCCGGCACGCGGGCCCACGGTTTCACGGCACCGAGCGGCATGCTGGCCTCGATCTCGCTGGGCGATCCCGCGCATCCCCGGGCCGTGCTCCTGCCGGGGGCGACCGGATCGAAGGAAGACTTCGTGCTGTTGCTGCCGCTGCTGCAGGACGCCGGGTACTTCGTGCAGAGCTACGACCTGGCCGGCCAGTACCAGTCAGCGGCGGCCGGGCCGGGGGAGAACGGAGCGTACGATTACGCCCTGTTTGTGGCCGATCTCATCGCGTTCCTCGAGGCGGGGCCCACCCCGGCGCACGTGCTCGGCTACTCCTTCGCCGGGATCGTCGCCGAGCTCGCCCTCGCCGAGCGGCCGGAACTGTTCGCGACCCTCACCCTGCTCGGCGCCCCGCCCGAGCCCGGCCAGGCCTTCCGCGGCGTGCGCTGGATCGGCAGGCTCAGCCACGTGCTCTCGGCACACCGGATCGCGTCGCTCATCATCTGGGGCATCGTCACGAACAAGAACAAGGTTCGGGCCGGCCGGCTGGCCCTGGTTCGGATGCGATTCCAGTACACCAGCCGGCGGAGCCTCGACGACATCGTCGCTTTGATGAAACACGTGCCCGACGTGCGCGCGGTGCTCGCCACGGCCGGGATCCCGATCCTGATCGCCGTCGGCGACAATGACCTGTGGCGCCATGACCTGCACCGCGGCCTCGCCGACCGGATCGGGGCGGAGATCCGGGTGTACCGCACCGGCCACAGCCCCTGCGAGACCACGCCGCACCAACTGGCTCACGACATGCTGGAGCTCTACGCCCGGGGCGCCACCCGGTAGTGCCTGGCTTTCTGCAGGCGCCGGCGCCTGGCGATCCTGCGCCTCACCGGCGAATCCTCCGGCCAATGCAGCCGGAGCGTGCGGATGGCCCAGGTCAGCCGGCGTTTGAGCCCGCTCCAGGAGTCGAAGGGCCGGGCGGAGATGCCGACCCGCAGGGTGCGATCGTAGGCGACGGTCACGGCCGGATCGAGGTGGATGCTGAAGTCCAGGTCGTCGTGCACGTCGCTGCGATCGCGGTGCACGACGCCTCGCGTGTCGAGCCACACCTGGCGGCGCATCGCGAAGTTCGAGCCGAATATCGGGGGATGGGTGAGCCAGAGCCCGATCGACCAGAAGTAGCCGCCGATGTAGGCGTTCTTGCCGAGGGCCCTGACGAGCGCGCTGCTGCCATAGAAATCGCCGGGACCCGTGAGGACGTCGACCTCCGGCGCGGTGTCCAGGCGGCCCTCGATCCGCAGCAGCCAGTCGGCGGGGGGAATCGAATCGGCGTCGAGACGGGCGATCACGTCGCCGGTGGCCGCGTCATACCCTGCCGCAGCGGCCGGCCAGATGCCGCGCATCGGTTCGTGGACGACCCGTGCCCCGGCCGCGCGGGCGACCAGGGCCGTGGCATCCGTGCTCGCATTGTCGACGACGACGATCTCGTCAGCCGGGCGAAGCTGTGCGGCCAGGGCGACCAGGCAGGTGTTCAGGAACACCGCGTCGTTGTACGAGGGGATCACGACCGAGATGGTGCCCATGCTTGTCTCCTCCCCGCGGCCACGGGGCCTCTGGCCGATCCTACGCTTGCCCGGGACTAGCTGACGCGGCAGTGCGTGGTGAGGAAACCGATCTTGTCGATCGACACCGTCACGGTCGAGCCGTCCTGAAGGAATACCTGCGGCTTGCGGCTGTACCCCGCGCCGCCGGGGCTTCCGGTGGAGATCAGGGTTCCCGGCAGCAGGGTCGACGTGGTGGAGAGATACGCGATGATCTCGGCCACCGTGCGCACCATGTCGCCGCTGGAGGCGTCCTGAAGCACGCGCCCGCCCAGATGGGTCGTCAGCCACAGGTCCTGCGGGTCGGAAATCTCGTCGGCGGTGACGACGACGGGGCCGGTGGGGGTGAAGCCGTCGAAGGACTTGCACCGGGACCACTGCGCCTCGGAGAACTGCAGGTCCCTGGCCGTGATGTCGTTGACGACGGTGTAGCCGAACACGTAGTCGAGGGCGTCGTGAACCGACACGTTTCGCGCCGGGCGGCCGATGATCACACCGAGTTCGGCTTCGTAGTCGACCTGGCCGGTGAGGTCGCCCGGCCAGGTGATGGTCGACTCGTGCCCGGTGAGGGAGTTCGGCCAGAGCGAGAACACCGTCGCGGCGGTCTCGGAGCGCAGCTTGAGCTCGTCGGAGTGGGCGGCGTAGTTGGCGCCGATCGCGATGATCTGCGGCGGGCGCAGCACGGCGGAGGAGTGGCGGAGCCCGTCGAGCGGGGTGAGGCTCGCTCCGTGGGAGGCCGCGTTGAGGCTGAGCGCGCGCACCCGGTCGAACTCCTGCTCACCCTTTTCGATCATGTCCTGCAGGTCGCGCGGGGCGTCGTCCATGATCTCGTCGAGGAACAAAGCGGCGTCCCCGAACACCACCGCCAGCCGAGGTGTGGACTGGCCTTCGACTCTGAGGTGCGCAAACTTCACCTGTCTAGGCTATCGGCACCGGGGAGGCGTTCGGTTGTGGGGCGTAGCCAAGAGCCCCGCCGGATCGTTGGAGGACATCGACGGGCGCGCCGGCCGCGCGCCACAGGTGCATCCCGGCGTAGCTGCGCCAGGGTGCCCAGCCGGCCCCGCGGACCGCCAGCGCCCTGGCCTCGCCCGGCAGCCCGAGCCGTGCGGCGCCCTGGCGGAGCGCCAGGTCGCTGGTGAGCAGGATGTCCGGGCTGCCGAGCACGCGCATCGCCACATACCCGGCCGTCCACGGTCCGATCCCGGCCAGGGCGGTCAGCCGGGACTCCAGGTCTTCGCGGGTTTCCCCAACGTCGAGCGCCAGCTCGCCCGTGCTGAGCGCCTCGGCGACGCGGATGATCGTGTTGATGCGTGCGGCCGGGCCCCGCAGCACGGAACGTCCGTCGGCGGCGATGCGCTCGGCCGTGGGGAACAGGCGCCGCGGCCCGTGCTCCTCGCCCGGGAGCCCGCCGCCCGGGTGCTCGTCGCCGAGCGCGGCCGCCAGGCGGGTGAGCGCCGTGCGGGCCGCGGCCACCGAGACCTGCTGCCCGATCAACGCGCGAAACAGCGTTTCCTCGGGATCCATGCTTCCGGGCACCCGGATGCCGGGGAGCGCCGCGACCGAGGACGCGAGCGCGGGATCGGCGGCGAGGGCCAGGTCGATCGCCGCGGCGTCCGCGTCCAGGTCGAGCAGGCGGCGAACCCGGCTGACGAGCGGGGCCAGGTCGGTGAGGTTCGTCAGCTTCGCGGTGCAGAGGATCGCGGGGGCCGCGTTCGTTCCGGCGAGGGACAGCGCGATTGTCGCGACGCCGTGGGGCAGCCGGAGCGTGCGCGCGTAGCCGGTGCCGGTGGCCTGTTCGACGTCGGCGATGGCGCGCGTGCCGAGGAAGGCGAGCACGCCGGCCCCGTCGAAGGGCGCCCGGGCCGGAAGCTGCAGGGTGATGCCGGTCGCCAGCGCGGCCGCGGCATCCGTTCGCTCGTCGTGGGACCGGCGGGCCGAGCCGGTGGCCCGCAGTTCGGAGGGGGTGCGCTCATAGACGGCGGCGATCGTGTCGTTGAACTGGCGCACGCTGCCGAAGCCGGCCGCGAACGCGACCTCGGCGATCGAGAGCCCCGTGTTGATCAACAGCACCCGGGCCGTCTGGGCGCGGTGCGCGCGGGCCAGGGCGAGCGGCCCTGCCCCGACCTCGGCGACGAGCACGCGGGTCAGGTGCCTCGGGGTGTAGCCGAGGCGCGCCGCGAGGCCCGGCACGCCGTCGCGTTCGACCGCGCCGTCGGCGATCAGGCGCATGGCCCGTGCGGCGAGGTCGTCACGGATGTTCCAGACCGGCGATCCGGGGACGGCGTCAGGCAGGCACCGCTTGCAGGCGCGCAGCCCCGCCTCGTGGGCCGCGGCGGCGGTGAGGTAGAACGACACATTCGCAGGTTTGGGCGTGGCGGCCGGGCAACTGGGCCGGCAGTAGATGCCGGTCGAGTGCACGCCGGTGATGAACTGGCCGTCGAAGCGGGCGTCGCGGCTCGACATGGCCCGGTACCGCTCGTCGAAGGCCGGGTCGACCGGGCCCGGCCGTGTGGTTCGGTCTCTGCTCACCAACCCAGCCTGTCACGTCCCGGCGGCCTCCGGTAGCGGAAATCGGACATCGCCGGCACGCTATCCTGAGCCCCATGACCACACTCGCCCGGCTGCAGGCCGAACTCGGCTCGATCGTCAGCACGGACCCGACCGACCTGGCGGCGGTGCGCGAGGACAAGTCGGGCTGGGTTGCCGCGGGGATTCCGCTGGCCGTGGTGCGTGCGACGACCACGGAGCAGGTCCAGGCGACATTGCGCATCGCCAGCGAGACCGGCACGCCCGTCGTCACGCGCGGCGCCGGCACCGGGCTGGCCGGGGGAGCGTGCGGCACGGACGGCTCGATCGTGCTCAGCGTGGCCGGCATGAACCGGATCCTCGAGATCCGGCCGGAGGACGAACTCGCCGTGGTCGAACCGGGCGTGATCAACCAGGACCTGAACGACGCGCTCGCCGCCTACGGGCTGTGGTTCGCGCCCGACCCGGCCAGCAAGGCGATCTGCTCGATCGGCGGCAACATCGCCACGAACGCGGGCGGTCTGCTCTGCGTGAAGTACGGGGTCACCCGGGAGGCCGTGCTCGCACTGACCGTCGTGCTCGCCGACGGCCGGCTGCTGAAGACCGGCCACCGCACCGTCAAGGGCGTCACCGGGTACGACCTCACCGCGCTGCTCACCGGCTCGGAGGGCACGCTCGGCGTCATCGTCGAAGCCACCGTGCGGGTGCGGGCAATCACCCCGGGCGAGGTCGTCACTCTCGGCGCCGTGTTCCCGGATGTCGCATCCGCGGCCGCCGCATCCGCCGCCGTCATCGCCGCCCGGGTTCGCCCGGCCGTGATGGAGCTCATCGACCCGGTCGCCCTGGCGATGATCGCGGACTACCTCGGCCCGGACGGTTCCGCCGGGCTCCCCATCGAGGGAGGAGCGTTCCTGCTGCTGCAGACCGACGGGCCGGCCGCGCTCGCCGAAGCCGACCAGGCCGCCGCCGTGCTGCGGAGCTCCGGCGGCCAGGTGCGCCAGTCGACGGACCCCGCCTCGGGCGAGCGGCTGCTGGCGATCCGGCGCTCCGCGCACCCGGCGCTCGCCGCCTACGGCGAGGTCCTGATCGAGGACGTGTCGGTGCCGCGCTCGCGGATGGCCGAGATGTTCGAGCGGATCGCCGAGATCAGCGCCCGCACGGGCGTGCCCATTCCGACGGTCGCCCATGCCGGGGACGGCAACCTGCACCCGAACTTCGTGATTCCGATCGACCCGCTGCGGCGGATCGGGGATCCGATGGTGCCGGACCACATCTGGGCCGCGGCCGACGAGCTGTTCCGCGCCGCGCTCGCGCTTGGCGGCACGCTCACCGGCGAGCACGGCGTGGGCGTGCTCAAACGCCGCTGGCTGGCCGAGGAGATCGGCGACACGAGCCTCGAGCTGCAGCGACGGATCAAGGCGGTGTTCGACCCGCTGGGCATCCTGGGTCCGGACACGATGTTCGGCGGCTGACGGCCGGGCGCCCGAGCCGGAGCTGCTGCGTCAGAATAGAGGCATGACCTTCGACCAGTCGCCCGTGCAGCCGAGCCCCGAGCCCGTGCAGCCGGTGTGGACCCCGCCGAAAGCGCCGTCCCGGGCCGGGACGCTCGCCCTGGCCGTCACCGGAATCACCCTGGCCGCGCTCGCCCTCCTGCTCGTCTTCGTCTACCTCGCGAGCTTCCTCGGCACGTCCGGCCTGCTCGTCTCGCTCCTGCTCGCGCTGATCCCGCTGACCGCGGTGCTGTTCGCGGTGCGCTGGATCGACCGGTGGGATCCGGAGCCTCGCCCGGCGCTCTGGTTCGCGTTCCTCTGGGGAGCAGGCGTCTCCGTCGTCACGGCGCTCATCTTCGACCTGGGCGTGCAGCTGACGATCCGGGCCAGCGGGGGCGAACTGGTCGGCAACGACCTGGTCACCGGCGTCGTCCAGGCTCCGATCGTGGAGGAGGCGGCGAAGGGATTCGGCGTGCTGCTGATCTTCTGGGCCATCCGCAGGCACTTCGACGGCCCGGTCGACGGCATCGTCTACGCCGCGACGATCGCCGCTGGCTTCGCGTTCTCGGAGAACATCCAGTACTTCGGCACGGCCATGGCCGACGGCGGGCCGGGAGTCCTGGGCGTGACGTTCCTGCTGCGCGGCGTGTTCTCGCCGTTCGCGCACGTCATGTTCACCGCCTGCACCGGCCTGGCCCTGGGGATCGCGGCCCGGCGCACCGGCGCGTTCGGCGCCATCGGCTACTTCGTGATCGGTCTGATCCCGGCCGTGCTGCTGCATGCCCTGTGGAATGGCGCCTCTTTGGTCTTCGTCGGCGACTCGGCGCTGCTGCGGTACTACGTCTTCGTGCAGGTGCCGCTGTTCATCGGCGCGATCCTCGTCGTCAACCTGATGCGCCGGCAGGAGAGGCAGGTCACCCAGGCGCGGCTGAACGAGTACTCCGCGGCCGGCTGGTTCACGCCGGAGGAGGTCGCAATGCTCGCCACCGCGGCGGGACGTCGCCAGGCCCTGGCCTGGGCGACCGCGCAGCCGCCCGGCCGGCAGGCCGCGATGCGCGGGTTCATCACGGATGCCACCCGCCTGGCCTTCGCCCGGGAGCGGATGCTCAACGCGGGGGCGGGCGCCAGGCCCGCCGACCGCTCCGGCGAAGCCCGCCTGCTGGCCTCGCTGCGGGCCAACCGCGCCGTCGTGATTGGCACGCCCCCGGCGGCTCGTCGCGACTAGCACGTCGGCGCCGAGGCGCAAAAAAACTCGCCGCCCGGTGGTGTGGCACTGCCGACGACTCTCCCGGTGCGGCGAGTTTGTCTGGTTACAGCCTGCACCCGGCGACCCCGTTCGCGCAAGGAGGAATTCTCCGGTGTGCGATCCGGCCCGGAATCCGGTTGGATGGTGCAATGACTGATTTGAACTCAAAGCCCGAACTCGACGCCCCGGAGGGCCCCGCGCCCGAACAGCTCGAGATTGTTGACATCGTCGTCGGGGAAGGCGCAGAGGCCACGCCCGGCGCCACCGTCGACGTCCACTACCTGGGCGTCGAGTACGACTCCGGTGACGAATTCGACTCCTCCTGGAACCGCGGGCAGTCGATCAACTTCCCGCTCGGCTCGCTCATTGCCGGCTGGCAGCAGGGAATCCCCGGGATGAAGGTCGGCGGACGCCGCAAGCTCGTCGTCCCGCCGCAGCTGGCCTACGGCCCCGCCGGCGGAGGCCACCGCCTGTCCGGCCAGACGCTGATCTTCGTGATCGACCTGCTCGGTGTGAGCTAAGACTCGATCCGCACGTGCTTCACACGTGAGGTGTGGCCCCGGATGATGCGCACCGCGCTCCGGGCCACACCGAAGTGTGCGGCGAGCAATCGGACGAGCGCGTCGTTCGCGGCCCCGTCGACCGCCCGCTGCTGCAGGAACACCGTCAGCGACGCGTCGTCGGAATCCTCCGTCACGACCAGCGGCCCTTTGCGGCTGCCCGGCTTCACGCGTACCGTGAGATTCACCGCTGGGGTCACGTACGGTCCTTCCGGTGCAGGCAGCGTCGTCGAGGCAAACGCCAGGATCGAGTGTCCCATGATTTCCGTCGAAAACGCCCGTGTGCTCCGCGAGGCCGGCCTGCACTGGCATCCGGTCTCCGGGGATTCGTTCCGCATCGAACGCCCCGATTTCGACAGCGACGTGTTCACGGTGAGCGAGATGACGATCGAAGCCCACGAATTCGACACCGGCACGATCCTCGGGTTCAACGGGACCACCGAATGGGCGCTGGACTCCCTCGCCCTCGAGCACGCTCTCTGGCTGCCGCGGGAAGACCAGCTGCGCGAGCTGCTGCGGGGCACCTTCCGCTCGCTCCACCGGCTGGCAGCTGCCGGTTACCGAGTGGAGGTCGAGGTCGCGGGGGAGAGCACGGCGTTCGACGCCGCGGATGCGTCGGATGCCTACGGCGCGGCGCTCCTGGCGCTGCTCACCCGGTCCGCCTGACCGGTACCGCTTGTCCGGTCCGCTTGACCGGTCCGCTTGATCGGCACCGCTTGCCGGCACCGGTTCGGGTCAGAACCGTTCGGGTTCGGGGCCCAGGGTGAAACGACGCCCGGACATCCTGGCGGGCGTGATCTCGACCCAGATGTATTTGAGGGTGGGGACGAGCGGTCGGAGTGGCAGCTGTTCGGCGGCGTCGATCTCCGCCCGCGTTTCGAGGACGCGCGCCGTGCCCTTGACCACGACGCTCCAGGCCTGCTCCCGGCCGACCCCGTCGCTCTCGAACGCGACCTTGTTGTTCACGGTGAGTTCGAGCAGCTTCTCGCCCTCGGAGGTGCGGAACAGCAGTTTTTTGTCGGACGCGACGAAGTTCACCGGGTAGATGTCGGGTTCGCCGACGACGCTCACCGCCAGGCGGCCCAGGTTGGCGGATAGCAGGAATTCCCAGCATTCGTCGTCGCTGAGAATCTCAACCGGGTTCAAGTCGTTGATAGCCATGTGCACATCGTCCCACGGGAGGAGCGTCCGTGCGAGCGAACCACGCCACGAAACGCGCCACGAACCACGCCACGAAATGCGCCGCGCATCGCCCGCGCGCTACCGACCCTCGTTGACGGCCCTGACCCGGTCGACGAGGTCCTTCCACGGCCCGGCCACCTGCGGCTCCGGCAGCACCACCTCGTGCGGGGCGCACCGGATGCGATACACATACCGGTCGGGCTCGGGGGCGGTTTCCTCGGCCTGGCCCCAGGGCAGCGAGTCCAGGAGTTCCCGCCAGCTGGGGGCATCCGGCTGCTCGTCGACCTGCACTTCCCAGGTGACCCGGATGCCGGCGATGCCGCCGCTCCGCGAGACGATGACCTTCATGCGGGAATGTTACTCCGAGGGCGCTCGCGCAGGCAGCGACAGGCCGAGACCCACCTCGTGCCACGCGGAGCGCACGGCCGCATGCTCGCGGGAACCGGGGCCGAAGCGCGCCGCCGCCGCGGCCTCGGTCGCGCGAGCGAAACCCGCGAAGTCGACCCGCCTGCCCAGGGCGCCGCCGGTCAGGGTGTCGTACCAGATCTGCCCCGGCGCCTCCCAGGCATTGCCGCCGAGGGCCTCGGCGACGAGGTAGAACGCACGGTTCGGGATGCCGGAATTCAGGTGCACGCCCCCATTGTCGTCTTCGGTGTCGATGTACCCCGCCATGCTGCCTGGTTGCGGGTCCTTACCGAGCACATCGTCGTTGTAGGCGGTGCCGGGCGCCTTCATCGACCGCAGCGCAACGCCCTGGACCTGCTCCGTGAACAGACCCTCCCCGATCAGCCAGCTCGCCTCCGCCGTGGTCTGGCCCCTGGCGTGCTGCTCGACGAGCGAGCCGAACACATCGGACATCGATTCGTTGACCGCCCCCGACTGGCCCGCGTAGGTGAGGTTCGCGGTGTGCTGGGTGACCCCGTGGGTGAGTTCGTGCCCGATCACCGTGAGCGAGAGCGTGAACCGGTTGAAGACCTGGCCGTCCCCGTCACCGAAGACCATGCGCTCGCCGTCCCAGAACGCGTTGTCGTATTTCCGGCCGTAGTGCACGCTTGCTTCCAACGGCATCCCCCGGTCGTCGATGGAGTCCCGCGCAAATCGCGTCCAGAACAGGGTGTGGGTCTCACCGAGGCCGTCATGGGCCTCATTGACCGCGGGGTCCGAGGTGGGCGGCCAGCCCTCCGCGCGGGCGAGAAGGCGCCCGGGCAGCCGTTCCAGGCCCACGGCATCCCAGATGCTGCGGTCGATCCGGCCGCGCTGCCTGGCCGCACCGGCGCGAACCGCGAGCGCCGGGGGCAGCGGATGCGCCGCGGCACGATGTTCGCGCAGCGGGATGTCGCGGAGCAGCGATTGCCTGGCCGCTTCCGCCGCCGCGGCGAAGCGCGGGTCGTCCAGCCGCGCCAGCCGCACCAGCAGGTACGGGGGCACGATCGTGCATCGCGCCGTGGCCTTCATCGGTTTGCTCCCTCGCGCCCGGGCGGGCGTCGCACCACAAGGTAGCACCGGGCGCATGCAGCCACGAGAGCGGACCGCTGCGGCATCCGTAGACTCGCTGCATGCGCTTTGGAATCGTCATTCTCCCGCAGGACTCGTGGCCGGAGGCCCGGCGTCGCTGGCAGGCGGCGGAGCAGTACGGCTTCGACCATGCCTGGACCTACGATCACCTTTCCTGGCGGACGCTCGCCGACGAGCCGTGGCACGCCACCGTGCCCACGCTCACGGCCGCCGCGACGCTCACGAGCCGGATCCGGCTGGGCACGTTCGTGTCGTCGCCGAACTACCGGCATCCCGTCCCGTTCGCCAAGGAGATCGCGACGCTCGACGACATTTCCGGCGGGCGATTCACCCTCGGCGTGGGATCGGGCGGGACCGGTTTCGACGCGTCGGTGCTCGGCCAGCCCGGGTACACGCCCCGCCAGCGCCACGAACGGTTCGCCGAATTTGTCCGGGCCCTCGACCAGCTGCTCCGGCACGAGGAAGGCGTCGGCGGCATCAGCTTCGACGGCGACTGGTACAGCGCCGTAGAGGCGCGCATGGTCGGCCGGCCGGCGCAGCATCCCCGGGTGCCGTTCGTGATCGCCGCGAACGGGCCGAAGGGTCTGCGCCTGGTCGCCGAGCACGGGGCCGGGTGGGTGACCACGGGCGCCGACGGTGCCACCGGTGAGGACTGGTGGGCCTCGGTCGCCGCGCTCACGGCCAGGCTCGACGACACCGCGCTCGCCGCGGGCCGCGATCCGGCGTCGATCGAGCGCTACCTCTCGTTGGACAGCAACGGGGCATACTCGCTGCAGAGCGTGGACGCGTTCGACGACGCTGTCGGCCGCGCGGACGCACTGGGCTTCACCGATGTGATCAGCCACTGGCCGCGCGCCGAGGGGATCTACGCCGGCCGCGAGTCGGTGCTCGAACGCGTGGCCTCAACCCTGGAAGGGCGACGCGCATGATTTCCCTCTTCGACGAGATCGCCCCGGGGCTCTCCGGCCTCGAACAGCTCCGCGCGATGATCGCCTCCGGCCGTCGCCCGGGGATGGGCGAATCGCTCGATTTCACCCTGGTCGAGGCCGAGGAGGGACGCGCCGTTTTCGAGAGTGTGCCCGGGCGGCACGCCTACAACCCGATCGGCACGGTGCACGGCGGGTATGCCGCGACGCTGCTCGACAGTGCCTGCGGCTGCGCGGCGCACTCGCGGCTGACCGCGACGCAGGGGTACACCACCCTGGAGCTCAAGGTGTCGTTCCACCGCCCGATCACCGCCGACACCGGGCCGGTCCGGGCCGAGGCGACGCTGATCTCCTTCGGCCGACGAGCGGCCTTCGCCCAGGCGGCCCTCACGGATGCCCGGGGCCGCGTCTACGCCACCGCCACCTCGACCCTGCTCATCTTCGAACGCTGACCCCCGCGAAAACGCAGTTGTGCGCGTTATTCGGGCGTTTTAGCGCGCACAACTGCGGTTTCGCGGGGGTTATTCGGTCGCGAGCCGGGTGGCGATCGCGGCGATCCGTTCGACGTCGTCGGGGGCGCCGCCGGCGAGGGCGGCCGCGTAGCCGACCAGGAACGTGGTGAGGGGCGCGGCCGGACGGGCCACGCCGTGGGCTGCGTCGCGGGCGAGGTCGAGCACGAGCGCGACGTTGATGACGTCGGCCGGAAGACCCAGCTCCCGGACGAGTCGGGTGACCCACTCGTCGAGCACGGCCGGGCCGGATGCCGCGGGGCTGGGCGGCAACACTGGTGCGGTGTCTTCTGGCATGGCGCTACTCCTTGGCGACGGTGATGGCTGCGGCCGTGCTGGCTGCGGCGGTGCTGGCGGCCGAGCGGCCCCCCGCCAAGGTTAGCCATCCGGAGGGGGAGTGCATAGGCTCAAGGGGCGCATGCCGACAACGACCGGGTCGTCACGAGCTCACTTTCGAAGAACAAATTTCCCGGACGCCCACGATGCCGAGCCGCTCCACCCGATCGGCCGGCCGGGCCATCACCCCAAATGCGGAGGAACTCCCATGGCCATGATCACTGACGTCTTCACCACGCGAGAATCACAGGTCCGGAGCTATTCCCGGTCCTGGCCGGTCGTGTTCGACCGCGCCGTCGGCAGCACCATGTACGACGAGAACGGCCGCGGCTACCTGGACTTCTTCGCCGGCGCCGGCGCCCTCAACTACGGCCACAACAACCCGCAACTCAAGAAGGTCCTGATCGACTACCTGAGCGACGACCGGGTCATGCACTCGCTGGACATGTTCACCACCGCGCGCCGGGACTTCCTCGAGACCTTCGACTCGCTGATCCTGAAGCCGCGGAACCTCGACTACAAGATCGTCTTCCCCGGCCCCGGCGGCACGAACGCCGTCGAGGCTGCCCTCAAGCTCGCCCGCAAGGTGACCGGCCGAACCGGCGTCATCAACTTCACGAACGCCTTCCACGGGATGACGCTCGGCGCGCTCGCCGTGACCGGCAACGCGCTCAAGCGTGGCGGCGCCGGCGTTCCCCTCGTGCACACGACGCCGATGCCGTTCGACGGCTACCTCGAGGGCGGCGCCGACTTCGCCTACCTGGAACGCCTCCTCGGCGACAGCGGCAGCGGGCTGGACAAGCCGGCCGCGGTCATCGTGGAGTCGGTGCAGGGCGAGGGTGGCATCAACGTGGCCAGGGCCGAGTGGCTGCGCGGCCTGTCCGAGCTGTGCCGGGAGCACGGCGTGCTGCTGATCCTCGACGATGTGCAGATGGGCTGCGGACGAACCGGCGGGTTCTTCAGCTTCGAAGAAGCCGGGATCGTGCCCGACATGGTCTGCCTGTCGAAGTCGATCAGCGGCTACGGCCTGCCGATGGCGCTCACCCTCATCCGTCCGAAGCTCGACATCTGGGCGCCGGGGGAGCACAACGGCACCTTCCGCGGCATCAGCCCCGCGTTCGCCACCGCGGCCGAGGCCATCCGCCTCTACTGGTCGGATGACGCGCTCGAGCGTTCGACGCTCGCCAGGGGCGAGACCGTGCAGGCACGCTTCGCCGCCATCGCGGCCCGCTACCCGGAGCATGCCCTCGTGGCGAAGGGACGAGGACTGGCCCGCGGGCTGCAGTTCGCCGACGGTGACCTGGCCGGCCGGGTCTGCGCCGAGGCCTTCACCCGGGGCCTGCTGATGGAAACGTCGGGTCCGGAGGGCGAGGTCATGAAGATCCTGCCCGCACTGACCATCACCGACGAGGAACTCGAGCGCGGGCTCGGCATCATCGACGAATCCGTCGCGGCGGTCTTCGGCTAAAGGTCAGGCGGTCGGTCCTCGGCCAGGGCGATTCACGGCAGGCCGCACGACAGGAGTCGTCGGCCCCGCCGCCTGTCTAAGGTTGCACCATGGGAGAAGACGACAACACCGGCCGACCGTCCATTCGAGCACCCTGGACGGACCGCCTGGGGCGCCTCGGCATCCGCAGCGGGCAGCTCATCCTGGTGATCACGCTCGCCTCGGTGGTCGTGTTCGGGTTGGTGCAGTTGAAGCTCGTGGTGATTCCGGTCCTGATCTCCGTGATTCTCGCGGCCGCGATCGCCCCGCTCGTCGGCTGGCTGCGGCGGCGCGGCCTCTCGGCGATGCTCGCCACCTGGCTCACGCTGCTCGCCGGTGTGCTCGTTTTCGGCGGGATCATCACCCTGATCGTGTTCGCCGTGCGCAACCAGTGGGGCGAACTGGCCCAGGCCGGCTCTGACGGCCTGGACGAGCTGCAGGCCTTCCTGGCCGACGGGCCGATCCCGATCGACCAGGCGCAATTGGATGACGCACGCGCGGCACTCGTCGATTTCATCACGAGCAGCCAGTTCGGCACCGGTGCGATTGCCGGGGTCTCCGCCGCGGCCGAGGCGATCACCGGGATCCTGCTCGTGGCGGTCATCCTGTTCTTCTTCCTCAAAGACGGCGACGGGATCTGGGCGTTCTTCCTGCGCCCCTTCCGTGGCGAGCGCCTCGAGCGGATGCGCCGCATCGGGGACACCGCGCCGCGGGTGCTCGGCGGCTACGTGCGAGGCACGGCGATCATCGCCCTGGTCGACGCGGTGGCGATCGGAGGCGGGCTGGCGATCCTCCAGGTCCCGCTGGCGCTCCCGCTGGCCGTCATCATCTTCCTCACCGCCTTCATCCCCCTGATCGGGGCGACGGTCGCGGGTATCCTCGCCGCACTCGTCGCGCTGGTCGCCAACGGGCCGGTCGTCGCCCTCATCGTGCTGGGCATCGTCATTGTGGTCAACCAGCTGGAGGGGGACCTGCTGCAGCCCCTGGTGATGGGGCAGTCCCTCAAGCTTCACCCGCTGGTGATCCTGGTGGCCCTGACCGCCGGCACGATCCTCGGCGGCATTGCCGGGGCGGTCCTCGCGGTGCCGATCACGGCGGTGGGTTGGGCGATCCTCAAGGTGTGGAACGGTCCGGACGAATCCCTCCTCGCGCGGGCGCCCCGCAAGCGGCGGGCCGCGAGCGTGTAGCGTCGTCCGCAACGCCGCGTACCGGAAGCTGTTCGGCTGCCGGTTCCGAGCTGCGCGGGTGGCACGCCGCTGCGCGGGTGGCGCATCGCACGCGATGCGGCGTACTACCCGCGCGACGCTTCCGACCCGGCACATCGGAAGGAATGTCGGTCGTCCCCTGCACCATGTGGGATACGAGTCGTCCTGCGGTTGTAGCTGCGACGCCGGGTCCGGCCAACGTGGCGCGGGCGCACACCCACGCGACAGGAGACTCCCATGACCGACCCCAACTACACCGGACTGCTGCTCATCATCGACCGCAGCGGATCGATGACGACGATTCGGAACGACATGGTCGGCGGGCTCGAATCGATGCTGCGCGACCAGGCCGCCGAGGCCGGCCGGCTCAGCGTCGACATCGTGACCTTCGACACCGAGATCGAGACGCAGGCCACCTTCGCCGACCCGGCCAACGTCGTTGTCGCGCTGGAACCCCGCGGGGCTACGGCCCTCTACGACGCGATCGGCCACGCCGTCTCGACCTTCGGCTGGCGCCTCGCCCTGCTGCCCGAAGACCAGCGTCCCGGCACGGTGCAGGTCGTCGTGGCCACCGACGGAGAGGAGAACTCGAGCCACGAGTGGACCGCGGAATCCGTGCGCACGCTCGTGCGGCAGCAGACGAACGACTTCAACTGGGACTTCGTCTTCCTCGGCGCGAACCAGGACGCCGTGCTCACCGGGGCCCACCTCGGCTTCCAGGCCGACAAGTCGATGACCTACGCGGCCGTGCCCGACGGTGTCGCCGGGCTCAGTGCGAGCCTGAACGACTACATCAAGCGCTCTCGCACCGGCGTCGACGGGGCGTTCTCGTCGGAGCAGCGGAAGGCCGCCACGGGGGAGAAGTGACGCTTGCGCATAACTCCGCCAGAATTTCGAACCCGCGTCCTGAGCCGGCGAAATCACGGGGTTGTTCCGGCGACCGCCGCAGATCTGGCGGAGTTATGCACCGCGGCCGTCACGGCCTGAGCCGCCAGCCGCCAGCCGCCAGCCGCCAGGGTCCGGTGCCCGAGGGAGCGAGCCCGGGCATCCGACTCTGCTAAACTCTTCAGGTTGCCGTCTAACGGCCGCGGACAAAGAGAGCCCAGGCATTCTGCCCCGGGCACCGCGCAGTGAGAGAAAGGGGATCCCATCTATGGCACTCGAAGCTAATGCTAAGAAGGCGATCATCGAAAAGTACGCTACCCACCCAGGCGACACGGGTTCCCCCGAGGTCCAGATTGCAATGCTCACGCAGCGCATCCTCGACCTGACGGAGCACCTCAAGGAGCACAAGCACGACCACCACTCACGTCGTGGCCTGCTGCTTCTGGTTGGACAGCGTCGCCGTCTGCTCGGTTACCTGTCGGATGTCGACATCAACCGGTACCGCTCGCTGATCGAGCGCCTCGGCCTTCGTCGATAACGCGATCTTCTTACGAACGGGCCGTCACCTTGGGGTGGCGGCCCGTTTTGTTTTCCCCGCTCGAGGGCCCGCGGCTGTCCCCCTTCATGCCGACTGCGGGCATCCGTCGCCGATGCTAGCGTGGCGCCAGCGCCGTTCCGGATTCCAACTCCGGATCAGGCGCAGGCACGAACAATGCACCGGGGGAGAAGATCATGAACCAGGTTTCATATTCCGGAGAGTCCTTCCTGACCACGGATGAAGGCGCGGACGCCCTCTTGCTTCTCGTCGCCTCCTTTGACGACGGAGACAATTCCGAGATGGTGGAACGGGCCGTCAAGAACGACGCGAGAACGGTGACGGTGCAACTGATCGTCGGCTCGCGGAGCGCACTGACGGGCATCCCCGAGGATCTGGCGGCGGAACCGGACTCGACGGACGTGCTCTCGGAGCTGCGTGACCGCGCGCGAAGCCTGTCCACGCAGCTGGAGCGGGAATACGCCGATGCCTGCGCAGCGATGGAGTATGGCTGGGACGACATCTACGCGCGCTGATCCGCGCGCTCTGTCAGTGCCCGATCACGTCCGAGTCGACGCCGGCATCCGGTCCCTGATCGAGCGCGGCCAGCGCCTCGACGTCCGTCGGGTCGAGGGTGAAGTCGAACACGTCGATGTTCTGGCGGATCCGCTCCGGGGTCTTCGACTTCGGGATGGCGACCAGGCCGAGTTCGATGTGCCAGCGCAGCACGATTTGGGCGGGGGTCTTCTCGTACTTCTCGGCGAGGAAGCCGAGCAGCGGCTCGCTGAGCAGCTCGGTTCCCTGCCCGAGCGGGCTCCAGGATTCCGTGACGATGCCATGCATGGCGTTGTAGGCGCGCTGCTCTGCGCGGGTCACGTAGGGGTTCAGCTCGATCTGGTTCACGGCCGGCACGATGTCCGTCTCCGCGAGGAGCCGGTCGAGGTGGGCGGGCTTGAAGTTCGACACCCCGATCGACCTGGACTTCCCGGACGCCACCAGCTTCTCGAACGTCTTCCAGGTCGAGACGAAGAGGCCGCGCTGCGGCACCGGCCAGTGGATCAGCAGCAGGTCCACGTAGTCCAGGCCCAGCCGGGTGAGGGACTCATCGAGCCCGGCGATCGCCTTGTCGTCGCCCATGTAGACGCCATTGAGCTTCGTCGTGACGAACAGCTCGCCCCTGGCGATGCCGCTGTCCCGGATGCCGCGGCCGACGCCGGCCTCGTTGCCGTACTTGACGGCCGTGTCGAGGTGCCGGTACCCGGCCTCGATGGCGGTCACGATCACGGGAGCCACCTCGGCGTCGTCCAGCGGCCAGGTCCCGAGCCCGATCTGAGGGATGCTGCGACCATTGCCCAGCGGCAGGAGCGGTGCGTTCATGAGGTCCTTTCGAAGCGGATGGTCGCGGACAAATTCCGTAGCCCCGTCAACGCGGGACACTGCGACACCTAGGATTGGTGTTTGCCCGGCAGGGAAGCCGGACGACCAACTGAACGGACACTACCCCGCCATGAGCCTCAGGCGCACCAAGAGTATCGAATCTTCCATCGCGGACTCCCTCGAAAAGGGCCACAGCCTCAAACGCACGCTGGGCACCTGGGACCTGATGATCATGGGCGTCGCCGTCGCGGTCGGGGCCGGTATCTTCTCGGTCGGCGCGAAGGCCGCCGGCAGCTACGCCGGGCCGTCCGTCACGCTGGGCTTCATCCTCGCGGCCTTCACCTGTGCCCTCGCGATCATGTGTTACGCGGAGTTCGCGTCGGCCGTTCCGGTCGCCGGATCCGCCTACACGTTCACCTACGCGACGCTCGGCGAACTGCTCGCCTGGATCATCGGCTGGGACCTCATCCTCGAGATGCTGACCGCCGCGGCCGTCATCGCCAAGTACTGGGGCATCTACCTCAGTAACGTGTTCGCGCTCTGGAATTGGGACATCCCCGCCGAGATCGATGTGGTCGGCCTGAAGGTGAGCTGGGGCGCGTTCGTCATCGTCGCCATCTTCACGACCCTGCTCGTCTTCGGCACCAAGCTCTCCGCGCGCGTCGCCAGCATCTTCACCCTGATCAAGATCGCGATCGTCGTCTTCGTGATCGTCGTCGGCGCGTTCTTCATCAACATCAAGAACTACACGCCGTTCATCCCGGACGCCATTCCCACCAAGGGCGGCGACGGCGACGCCTGGGGACAGTCGCTGTTCTCCTTCATGACCGGAGCGGCGCCCGCCCAGTACGGGATCTTCGGTCTGCTGGCCGGCGCCTCGCTCGTGTTCTTCGCCTTCATCGGCTTCGACGTGATCGCGACCTCCGCGGAGGAAGTCAAGAACCCGCAGAAGACCCTCCCGCGTGGAATCTTCGCCGGCCTGGCCATCGTCACGGTGCTCTACATCGGTGTCAGCCTCGTGCTGACCGGCATGGTGCCCTACACGGTGCTCGCCGACGACCCCAACGCGTCCCTCGCGACGGCATTCGTCGCGGTCGGCGCAGGATGGGCCGCCCAGGTCATCTCCGTCGGCATCCTGGTGGGCCTGACCACCGTGATCATGGTGCTGCTGCTCGGCCTCTCCCGCGTTCTCTTCGCGATGAGCCGCGACGGCCTGCTGCCGCGGTCGCTGAGCAAGACCTCCGCCAAGCGCGGCACCCCGGTGCGCATCCAGATCATCACCGGCCTGGCCGTTGCCCTGATCGCCGGGCTCACCGACGTTGGCGTGCTCGAGGAAATGATCAACATTGGCACGCTGTCGGCCTTCGTGCTTGTAAGCATCGCCGTCGTCGTGCTGCGCAAGAAGCGCCCGGACCTGAAGCGGGCGTTCAGGGTGCCGTTCTCGCCGTTCCTGCCGATCCTCTCCGCCGTGCTCTGCTTCTGGCTGATGCTGAACCTCACCACGCTGACCTGGGTTCGTTTCGCGGTCTGGCTCGCGATCGGGCTCATCGTGTACTTCGCGTACGGCCGTCGCCACTCGGTTGTCGGCATCGAAGCGAAGCGGATCTTCGACGATACGATCCGCGACGAAGCCATCGCCGAGGAAGACTCGCTCCGCAAGTAGTGCGTCACCGGTGAATCGAGCCCGCCGCCACCGTGTTCTCGGCGGGCTCGACCTCGGCCACCTCCTGTCGCGACGGCCCGGTGGCCAACTCAGGAGATTCCGGGGGAATGGTGCGCAAACGGGCGAATTCCGGCCGTTTTCCCCGATTCTCCTGAGTTGGCCCCGGGGCGAGGGCGAGAGGCCGCGGCTGAGGCGCGCCGCGGGGTGGACATCCAGGCGCGATCGGGCACGATGGGGGGATGCTGCATCGCCATCCCGTCCTGTCCCTGGTCACGCTCGCCTACCTGGCGTTCGTTGGCTGGGTGACCCTCGGACCGCAGCCGCTCGACAGCGCAAACAACGGCTGGCTGCTCCGCGCGCTGGGGTTCTTCGCCCGGCACGACTCGACCGACTGGATCACCTATGGGCGGGTCGAATTCGCGGCCAACATCGGTATTTTCATCCCGATCGGGGTGTTCCTGCTCCTGCTCTTCGGGCGCCGGCTCTGGTGGCTCGCCATCGTCATCGGCGTCGTGCTCACCTGCTCCATCGAGTTCACCCAACAGTTCCTGCCGACCCGATACCCCGACGTTCGCGACCTCATCGCGAACGGCGCCGGCGCCGTGCTCGGGGTTGTGTTCGCCCTCGTCATCACGGCCTGGCAGGTCGTGCGTCGCCCGCCCGACCGTGCACGCGTGTAAGGATCGCGACAAGCCGTCACAGCCGGTAGAGCCGTGCCTCCCAGGGCCGCAGCCCGCTTCCCGCGGCGTCGGCGTAGTTGCCGAGCACCAGTTCGCCGCCCGTGACATCGACCGGGAGCGGCCCGGCCAGGGGCGCATCCGAGGCGTTGGCAACAACGAGGAGCGCCTCGTCGCCGAGCGTGCGGGTGAACGCGTAGAGCTGGTCGTGCTCCGGCTCGAGCATCGAGAACGCGCCGAGCGCCACGACCGGGCTCCCGTGGCGCAGCGCGATCAGGCGCTGGTAGAAGCGGAAAATGCTCCGCTGGCCGGCCCGGTCGGCGACCGTGTTGATCTCGGGATAATTCGGGTTCGCCGCGATCCACGGTATTCCGGAGGTGAAGCCGGCGTTGTCGGACGCGTCCCACTGCATCGGCGTTCGGGCGTTGTCCCGGCCCATGGTGTGCACCCCTGCCAGCACCGCGGCGGGCGACTGGTCGAACTCCTGCACGGCCTCGCGGAAGTGGTTGAGCGACTCGATGTCGCGGTAGTCGTCGATGGAATCGAAGCGCACGTTGGTCATACCGATTTCCTCGCCCTGGTAGATGTAGGGCGTTCCGCGGTGCAGGTGCAGCACGAGCGCCCAGAGCGTGGCGGATTCGTACCGGTATTCGGCGTCGTTGCCGAACCGCGACACCAGCCGGGGCTGGTCGTGGTTGTTGAGGTAGAGGCTGTTCCAGCCGGTTTCGGCCAGGCCGTCCTGCCAGCGGGAGAGGCTCTTCTTCAGCGCGGGCAGGCTGCGCGGCAGCGCCAGGAACTTGTGGTCTCCCTGATCGAGCGACACGTGTTCGAACTGGAAGATCATGTCGACCTCAGCCCGGGCCGGGTCGGTGAACAGCACGGCGTCGCTGACGCTCACACCGGGCATCTCTCCGACCGTGAGGTGCTCGCCCGCTCGCCCGGCGAAGACCTCGCGGTGCATCTCCTGCAGGTAGTCGTGGATCTGCGGCCCCATCGGGGAGCCGCCGTCCAGGCTCGGGTGGGGTCCGTCGACGAGCTCGATCTGCTTGGCGATGTAGTTGATCACGTCCATCCGGAAGCCGTCGACCCCGCGGTCGAGCCACCAGTTCATCATCGCGTAGACGGCCTGGCGCACCTCGCGGTTCTCCCAGTTGAGGTCGGGCTGCTGCCGGGCGAACAGGTGCAGGTAGTACTCGCCGGTGGCCCCGTCGAGGGTCCAGGCCGGGCCGCTGAAGGCGCTGCGCCAGCCGTTGGGCGGTCCGCCGTCGGCTGCGGCCGGCCGCCACCAGTACCAGTCGCGCCGGGGGCTCGTCCGCGAGGAGCGAGACTCCTCGAACCAGGCGTGTTCGTCGCTCGTGTGGTTGACGACGAGGTCCATCACGATCTTGATGCCGCGCTCGTGAGCCTCGGCCAGCAGCGCGTCGAACTCCGCGAGGCTGCCGAACACCGGGTCGATGTCCTGGTAGTCACGGATGTCGTAGCCGTTGTCGTGCTGCGGCGACGGGTAGACCGGGGAGAGCCAGACCGCGTCGACGCCGAGCTCGGCCAGGTAATCGAGCTTCGACCGGATGCCGCCCAGATCGCCGATCCCGTCGCCGTCCGAGTCCGCGAAACTGCGCGGGTACACCTGGTACACCACGGCCTGCGTCCACCACGGGGCAGGAGCGGGGACCGTGGCGAAGGCAGGATCGAGGTCCGGGGCATCCGTCATTGGCCAATCCTGTCACGCGATCACGGGCGCGACGGAATAAGATCACTCGGTCGGTCGTTGGCTAGAATATCCATGCAAACGCATTGAGATTGAGAGGCTGGAAATGCAGTTCGGAATCTTCACCGTCGGGGACATCACCACCGACCCCACGACCGGTCGGACCCCGACCGAACACGAGCGCATCAAGGCCATGGTCACCATCGCCAGGAAGGTCGAAGAGGTCGGGCTCGACGTCTTCGCCACCGGCGAGCACCACAACCCGCCCTTCGTGCCCTCCTCGCCGACCACCCTCCTCGGCTACATCGCCGCGCAGACCGAGCGGATCGTGTTGTCCACGGCGACCACGCTGATCACGACCAACGACCCGGTCAAGATCGCCGAGGACTACGCCATGCTGCAGCACCTCGCCGAAGGCCGGGTCGACCTGATGCTGGGCCGCGGCAACACGGGCCCGGTCTACCCCTGGTTCGGCCAGGACATCCGCCAGGGCATCCCGCTGGCCCTCGAGCACTATGCGCTGCTGCGCCGGCTCTGGCGCGAGGACTCCGTGGACTGGTCGGGCCAGTTCCGCACCCCCCTGCAGGGCTTCCAGTCGACGCCGCGTCCGCTCGACGGCGTGCCGCCCTTCGTCTGGCACGGCAGCATCCGCACCCCGGAGATCGCCGAGCAGGCCGCCTTCTACGGCGACGGCCTCTTCTCGAACCACATCTTCTGGCCCGCCTCGCACACCGCGAAGATGGTGGGGTACTACCGCCAGCGCTTCGAGCACTACGGCCACGGGACCGCCGCGCAGGCCATCGTCGGACTCGGCGGGCAGGTGTTCATGCGCAAGAACTCGCAGGACGCCGTCAATGAGTTCCGCCCGTACTTCAACAACGCCCCGGTCTACGGCCACGGCCCGAGCCTGGAGGAGTTCACCGAGCAGACTCCGCTGACCGTCGGCAGCCCGCAGGAGATCATCGACCGCACGCTCGGCTTCCGCGATTACGTGGGCGACTACCAGCGCCAGCTCTGGCTGATGGACCACGCGGGCCTGCCCCTGAAGGTCGTGCTCGAACAGCTCGACCTCCTCGGCGAGGAAGTCGTGCCCGTGCTCCGAGCCGAGTTCGCGAAGATGCGCCCGGCGACCGTGCCGGATGCCCCGACGCACGCCTCCCTCACGGCCGCCGCCGAGGCGCGGGCGATCGCGGAGACCGTCCTGAAGTCGAGCCCGGCCGGTGCCCCCGGCCTCGCCGCGTCGAACCCGAAGGGGGCCTGAGATGACGACCCGCCGACTTGCCGTGGTGTCCGCCGGGCTGAGCCAAGTCCCTCACCGACATGCCGGTGCTGATCGGGGCGACCGCCGGCACGGCGCGCCACTCGCTGGCGCTGGACCACGCGCTGCGGCCGATGTTCACCTACCTGCATTCCGTGGGCGTGCCGTCTAACCCGCGAAACCGCAGTTGTGCGCGCTAAAACGTCGTTTTAGCGCGCACAACTGCGGTTTCGCGGAGGGGGGAAGGGGGTATTTGGGGGCGGGGCTGTTAGAATTGGGACGGCCATTCTCGGATGGCCGAGCAATTGGAGCAGGCTGGCAGGAAGCTGGTCCTCGGTGGTGGTTTCCCAACCGCGGTTCACACGAACGGCGTGGTGGTGAATTTCTACTGGTGGCCAGCACGAGTCGGCGCTCACTGCGCACGACTTCGTCCTGCCTGTTCCCTGCTCCTTGTCCCACTCGCGCGCCACACGGGCATGCGAGTCTAAACAAAGGAGAGAACCCCCACATGGAGGGTCCAGAAATCACGTTCGCTGAAACCGTTATCGATAACGGCAAGTACGGCAAGCGCACCATCCGTTTTGAAACCGGGCGTCTCGCCCAGCAGGCGCAGGGTTCTGCCGCCGCATACATCGACGAAGAAACCATGCTTCTCTCCGCCACGAGCGCGAGCAAGCAGCCGAAGGAAAACTTCGACTTCTTCCCGCTGACCATCGATGTCGAGGAGCGTATGTACGCTGCCGGCCGCATCCCGGGCAGCTTCTTCCGTCGCGAAGGTCGCCCGTCGACCGAGGCGATCCTCACCTGCCGCCTGATCGACCGGCCGCTGCGCCCGTCGTTCGTCGACGGCCTCCGCAACGAGATCCAGGTCGTCGTGACCGTTCTGGCCATCGCGCCGGACGAGTACTACGACGTGCTCGCGATCAACGCCGCGTCCATGTCGACGCAGCTCGCCGGCCTCCCCTTCTCCGGACCGATCGGTGGCGTTCGCGTCGCCCTCATCCCCGATGAGAACGGCTCCGGCCAGTGGGTTGCCTTCCCGAAGTACTCGCAGATCGCCGACGCCGTGTTCAGCATGGTCGTTGCCGGTCGCGTCGTCACGGATGCCGATGGCGGCCAGGACGTCGCGATCATGATGATCGAGGCCGAAGCCACCGACAACTCGTGGGACCTCATCAAGGGCGGCGCCATCAAGCCGAACGAAGAGGTCATCGCCGAGGGCATCGAGGCATCCAAGCCCTTCATCAAGAAGCTCATCGAGGCCCAGCAGAAGGTCGCGGCATCCGCTGCCAAGCCGACCGGCAACTACCAGGTCTTCCCGCCCTACCAGCCGGAGACCTACGACGCCGTCGCGGCCCTGGCCGAGGCCGAGCTGGGCGACGTGTACAAGATCGCCGGCAAGGTCGAACGCCAGGATGCGGATGACGCACTCAAGGCTCGTGTCAAGGACGCCATCGCGGCCAGGATCGACGCTGGTGAACTTCCCGCCGGTGCGCTCGGCCAGGTCTCAGCGGCGTACAAGTCCGTCACGAAGAAGGTTGTCCGCACCCGCGTCCTCAACGAGGGCGTGCGCATGGACGGTCGCGGCCTCGCCGACATCCGCCCGCTCGACGCCGAGGTGGCTGTCATCCCGCGCGTGCACGGTTCGGCGATCTTCCAGCGCGGCGAGACCCAGATCCTGGGTGTCACCACGCTGAACATGCTCAAGCTCGAGCAGACGATCGACTCCCTGAGCCCGGTCACCAAGAAGCGCTACATGCACAACTACAACTTCCCGCCCTACTCGACCGGTGAAACCGGCCGGGTCGGAACGCCGAAGCGCCGCGAGATCGGCCACGGAGCACTCGCCGAGCGCGCCCTGGTCCCCGTGCTGCCCACGCGCGAGGAGTTCCCGTACGCCATCCGTCAGGTCTCCGAGGCGCTCAGCTCCAACGGTTCCACCTCGATGGGTTCCGTCTGCGCCTCGACCCTGTCGATGCTCAACGCCGGTGTGCCGCTGCGCGCGCCCGTTGCCGGCATCGCCATGGGCCTCATCTCCGACACCGTTGACGGCAAGACCCGCTACGCGGCCCTGACCGACATCCTCGGCGCCGAAGACGCACTCGGCGACATGGACTTCAAGGTCGCCGGCACGAGCGAGTTCGTCACCGCGATCCAGCTCGACACCAAGCTCGACGGCATCCCCGCGTCGGTCCTGGCCGGAGCGCTCACCCAGGCCAAGGATGCTCGCACCACGATCCTCGCCGTGCTGAACGCCGCGATCGACAAGCCCGACGAGATGGCCCCGACCGCGCCCCGCGTGATCTCGGTCCAGATCCCGGTCGACAAGATCGGCGAGCTGATCGGCCCGAAGGGCAAGATGATCAACTCGATCCAGGACGAGACCGGAGCCGACATCTCGATCGAGGAAGACGGAACCGTGTACATCGGCGCCGTCGACGGTCCCTCGGCCGAGGCCGCCCGCGCCATGGTCAACGCCGTCGCGAACCCGACCAACCCCGAGGTTGGCGAGCAGTTCCTCGGAACTGTCGTGAAGATCGCCGCATTCGGCGCCTTCGTCTCGCTGCTCCCGGGCAAGGACGGCCTGCTGCACATCTCCGAGGTGCGCAAGCTCGCCGGTGGCAAGCGGGTCGAGAACGTCGAAGACGTGCTCGGCGTGGGCCAGAAGGTCCTCGTTGAGATCACCAAGATTGACGACCGGGGCAAGCTGTCGCTCGCACCGGTTCTCGAGGAGTCGGCCGAGTCGGCCGAGTCCGCGAACGCCGAGGCTCCGACCGAAGCGTAGTCTGGTAGTTCTCCCGATCACCTCTCGCCAGGTAGATCGGTGAGACGGAGGGCCCGTCCTGCTTCGGCAGGGCGGGCCCTTTCGCCTGCCGGGCGATCGCCACCCCCGAACTGGGGCCAGAGCCCGCCCTAGTCGGCGTCGCCGGACGGGCAATAACCTGCAGCATGACAAATTCTCAGAATCGCACGCGTTCCCTGTCGCGCCTCGGCGCCCTCTCCCTTCTGAGCGTCGCCCTGGTCGTCGGCGTCGTTGCAGCCCCGGCCACCGCCGCCCCGTCCCTGTCCGCCCCCACCGGGCCCGTCGCGAGCTCGAATGCGACCCGGGCCGGCCTCGCGCTCTCCGCGCCGCTCGGCTATGTCGCCCTCGGCGACTCGTTCACCTCCGGCCAGGGTGCCCCGCCGTACTCCGACGCGACCTGCCAGCGCAGCCGGTACAAGAGCTACCCGGTGATCAGCTCCCTGCTCAGCCCGTACCGCCTGAGCGCGAACAAGGCCTGCTCCGGGGCGCGCATGGCCGACATCCCGGCCCAGCTGGCCGGGGTGAGCGCCACGACGACGCTGGTCACGATCACGGTCGGCGGCATCGATGCCGGATCCACCGCGATCCTGCAGGCCTGCGCCCCGGACCCGGCGAGTGTGCCCTGCGGACTGGCCGTGCAGACGAGCGGGGCCACCCTGTCCAGCCCGGCCTTCGTGACCGGCCTCGCGCAGACCTACGGCTACATCGCGGCGACCCTGCCGAATGCCCGCGTCGCCGTGCTGAACTATCCGCTGTTGTTCCAGCCGGGAGTGTCGCCCCTGGGTGACCTGGTCAACCAGGGCACCGCGGGCCTGAACAGCGCGATCAATCTGGCCGTCACCGCCATTCCCGAACCGGCCGGCGTCGACCGGATCCGCTACATCGACGCGACCCAGGAATTCGCCGGCCACGGCATTGGGTCTGCCGTGCCCTACATCGCGTTCAACCCGGCGAACCTGCTGGCGCCGAGCAACTTCCACCCGAACGCGCTGGGCAACACCTTCGGCTACTACCGGGCACTCGTGGGCGACGGCGTGCTGCGCCGCTGACGGCGTCGGGAGCGCTCGTGGCCGCGAGGCTGCGAGCGCTCCCTTGCGCTTCCCGGACCCGGGCACCCGGGCGAATCTATGTAAAGAAAATGTAACTTAGCGATATAGTCAGATGGTGCTCTCCACCGAACTTCCCGTTGCTCAGCTGAAGGCCGAGCTCTTCAAGGCCCTGGGCCACCCGTTGCGAGTCCAGGTGCTCGAGCAGCTCGTCGGCGGCGAACGCTCCGTCGGCAGCCTGGCCGATGCGCTTGGCTCCGAGCTGTCGAGCCTGTCGCAGCAGCTCGGCGTGCTGCGCCGCGCGGGTGTCGTGACGACCCGGCGAGAGGGCAACACCATCTTTTACGCGCTGCGCGACCGGGACATGATCGACCTGCTCGAGGTTGCCAAGCGGATGCTCGTCGCCAACCTGCAGGACTCGCACGCCCTGCTGCGCACGATGGAAAAGGACGCACGATGAAGACGAAGGCGCTGCACGGACTGGCCTTCGCGCGGGGGCTCTTGCCGCAGCGCGCCGACTTCACCCTGATGCGCCGCTCGCCCGGGCGCGACCTGCTCGCCGGGCTCACCGTCGCCATCGTCGCCCTGCCCCTCGCCCTGGCCTTCGGGGTCGCTTCCGGGCTGGGGGCGACGGCGGGCCTCACGACGGCGGTCATCGCCGGCATCCTCGCCGCGGTGTTCGGCGGCAGCAACATCCAGGTCTCCGGTCCGACCGGGGCGATGACGGTCGTGCTCGTGCCCGTGGTGCACCAGTTCGGGGTGTCCGGCGTGCTCGAGGTGACGCTCATGGCCGGCGTCATCCTGCTCGTCCTGGCCCTCAGCGGCATCGGCCGATACGTGCGCTACCTGCCCGCCTCTCTGGTGGAGGGCTTCACCGCCGGCATCGCTGTGGTCATCGCGCTGCAGCAGGTGCCCAACATGCTGGGCGTGGAACCGGGAGACGAGGAGAAGGTCTGGGCCCTCGCGTGGGACGCGGTCGTACGCTTCATGCAGGCGCCGGACCCGGTCGCCCCGCTCATCACCCTCGGCGTGGCCGGGGTCATCCTGGCCGGCGCCCGGTGGCGCCCGTCGCTTCCGCTTTCGCTGCTCGCCGTGGTGATCGTGACGGTGATCGCTGCCTACGGCCGGTCCGACCTCCCGGTCATCGGCGCGCTGCCGAGCGCGCTGACCGCCCCGGCCGCCGACTTCTTCGACCCGGCCATGCTCGCCGTTCTGCTGCCCTCGGCGCTGGCGATCGCAGCCCTGGCGGCCCTGGAGAGCCTGCTGAGCGCAACCGTAGCCGACGGGATGAGCGTGGGGGAGCGGCACAACCCCGACCGCGAGCTGTTCGGGCAGGGGATCGCCAACCTCGTCGTGCCGTTCTTCGGCGGAGTGCCGGCCACGGCCGCCATCGCCCGAACGGCCGTCAACGTGCGCAGCGGCGCCCGGTCCCGGCTCGCCGCGATCTCGCACTCGGTCGTGCTGCTCGTGGTCGTGCTGGTCGCGGGGTCGCTCGTGGGCTACGTGCCGCTGGCCGCCCTGGCCGGTGTGCTGCTGGCCACGACCATCCAGATGGTGCAGCTCGGCGCGATCCGCGCCATCATGAGGGCCACCCGCGGTGACGCCGTCGTGCTCGTGGTCACATTCGGTGTCACCGTCGCCATCGACCTGGTCACCGCGGTCGTGGTGGGGCTCGCGGCGGCGGCGCTGCTCGCCCTGCGAGAGGTTGCCCGCAGCGCCCGGGTCGAGCGGGTGCCGCTGGACACCGCGGACCACAGCGCAGAGGAACGCGAACTTCTCGCCGAGCACATCGTCGCCTACCGGTTCGACGGACCGCTGTTCTTCGGCGCGGCGCACCGCTTCCTGCTCGAGCTCACAGAGGTGAGCGCCGTGTCTGTGGTGATCCTCCGGATGAGCCGGGTCACCACCCTCGACGCGACCGGAGGCCTGATGCTCGATGACGTGATCACGCGCCTGGAGGCCAAGGGGATCGTGGTGCTCGTCTCCGGCGTCACCGACGAGCACCGGGCGGTGCTCAGGCGACTCGGCGTCGCGCCGCACCTGCGTGAGCTGGGGCGGGTCTTCGCCGGCACCCCCGACGCGATTCGCTACGCCCGCACGCTGATTCCGCCGGCCCGGAAGCCACGCACCGCCGGCTGAGGGGTGCGCGGCTCAGGCGCCGTTGTCCTCGAGAATCGGTGTGATCCGGTACGGGATCAGTTCGCCCATGGCGAGCGACGTCTCGGTGCGCTCGACGCCGTCGCAGGCGAGAATCGTGCCGTCGATGCGGAACAGGTCGTCGGCGTCCCGGCAGACCACCCGCACGAGGAGGTCAGCCGGCCCGCTCATGCCGTGGGCCTGCACGATCTCCGGGATCAGGGCGAGGTCGACCACGATCTGGGACAGCCTTTTCTGTTGCACATGCACGGTGATGAACGCCGTCAGCTGGAAGCCGAGGACCACCGGATTGATGCGACGGTCGAAGCTCAGGAACGCGTTGGAGTCCTCGAGCCTGGCCATCCTCGCCTGCACGGTATTGCGGGAAAGGCCCAGCTTCTGCGCGAGAGCCACGAAGGTGCTGTTCGGGTCGTCGCAGAGAGCGGCAAGAAGCTGCGTGTCGGTTTTGTCCAGGCTGTGCATAGTGCAAGACGTTAGCACGCGGCTCGCGCGCTGGATAGGGCAGTATGCACAATGGATTCGAATGGAGTTGTGCTTTGTGCCGCATGACTCTAGGCTCGGGTCAACTTTAGCAAGGACGCTAGGAGCGGTACTTTGGTTGATTTCCCCGCAGATTTCGTGCAATTACTCACTCCCGGCGGTGTCCGGTCGGCCATGGTCGACTACGACCCGTGGGTCGCCGACGTCACCGGCGAACAACTGGCGGCGATGTACGAAGACATGATCGTCGTTCGCCGCATCGACACCGAAGCCACCGCGCTCCAGCGCCAGGGCGAGCTCGGCCTGTGGCCGCCGCTCCTCGGCCAGGAAGCCGCGCAGATCGGCTCGGCCCGCTCACTCCGCAGCGACGACTTCGTCTTCTCCAGCTACCGCGAGAACGCGGTCGCGTACTGCCGCGGCGTCGACTACACCGACATCCTCCGGGTGTGGCGCGGCTCCGCGCAGTCAGGCTGGAACCCGTTCGAGATCGGCATGGCGACCCCGGCGATCATCATCGGCGCGCAGACGCTCCACGCCACCGGCTGGGCGATGGGCGCCAAGTTCGACGGCTCCGACTCCGCCGCGATCACCTACTTCGGCGACGGCGCCACGAGCGAGGGCGACGTCAACGAGGCCATGGTCTTCGCCGCCAGCTTCCAGGTTCCGGTGATCTTCTTCTGCCAGAACAACCAGTGGGCCATCTCCGAGCCGGTCGCCCTGCAGGCCCACCGCAACATCGCCGACCGCGCTCCCGGGTTCGGCATCCCCAGCATCCGGGTCGACGGCAACGACGTGCTCGCGGTGATGGCAGCGACCCGCATCGCCCTCGACCGGGCACGCAACGGCGGGGGACCCACCTTCATCGAGGCCGTCACCTACCGGATGGGCCCGCACACCACCGCGGATGACCCCACCAAGTACCGCGAGACCGCCGAGCTCGAGGCGTGGAAGGCGAAGGACCCGATCCTGCGCCTGCAGCGCCTGCTCGACTCGATGGGCCTCTTCACGCCCGAGCTGGAGGCGAAGACGCAGGCGAAGGCGGATGCCGTCGCCGCGGAACTCCGCGCCGGCTGCATCGGGATGCCCGACCCCGCGCCGCTCACGGTCTTCGACCACGTCTACTCGACGCCGAACGCCACGCTGGACGGCCAGCGCGCCGAATACGCCGACTACCTCGCGAGCTTCGACGCCGCGGACGGGAGCAGCTCATGAGCATGACAACGCTGAAGACTCAGGACTCGATGACGACGAGCGCCGTGAAGACGACGACCGCCCTGGCAACGCCGACGACCCTGACGCTGGCCAAATCCATCACCGCGGCGCTCCGCCAGTCGATGCTGGACGACCCCAAGGTGGTGCTGCTCGGTGAGGACATCGGCGCTCTCGGCGGCGTTTTCCGGGTCACCGACGGGCTGCTCGCCGAGTTCGGCGCGAATCGCGTGATCGATACCCCGCTGGCCGAATCCGCCATCATCGGCACCGCCGTCGGCCTCGCCTACCGCGGCTACCGTCCGGTCTGCGAAATCCAGTTCGACGGCTTCATCTACCCGGGCTTCGACCAGATCGTCAGCCAGGTCGCCAAGCTGCACTACCGCACCCAGGGAGCGGTGAAGATGCCGATCACGATCCGGGTGCCGTTCGGCGGGGGCATCGGCGCCGCCGAGCACCACTCCGAGTCGCCCGAGGCCTACTTCACCCATACCTCCGGGCTCCGCGTGATCTCCGTGTCCAACCCCCAGGATGCCTACAGCATGCTCCGCCAGGCCATCTCATTGGACGACCCGGTGCTCTACTTCGAGCCAAAGCGCCGGTACCACGTCAAGGGTGAGGTTTCCCCGGTGCTCGGCGAATCGATGGAGAAGGCGGTCATTGTCGCGCCGGGCACGGATGTCACGCTCGTGACCTACGGCCCGCTGGTGCCCACCGCCCGGGATGCCGCCCTCGCAGCCGCCGACGAAGGCGTCTCGGTCGAGGTCATCGACCTCCGCTCGCTTGCGCCGGTCGACTACGCGACGGTGGAGGCATCCGTTCGCAAGACCGGACGGCTCGTCGTCACCCACGAGGCGGTCCGCTCCGGCGGCATCGGCGGCGAGATCATCGCCAGCATCACCGAACGCTGCTTCAACTATCTCGAGGCCGCCCCGGTGCGCGTCACCGGCTGGGACATTCCGTACCCGCCCGCGAAGCTCGAGAGCCACCACCTGCCAGACCTCGACCGCATGCTCGCCGGCGTCGACCGCGTGATGGGACGCTGAACGTGATCAAGGTTTTCAAGCTGCCCGACCTCGGTGAAGGACTCACAGAGTCGGAGATCGTGGCCTGGCACATCGCCCCTGGCGACACGGTCACCCTCAATCAGCACATCGCCGACGTGGAGACGGCCAAGGCCGTGGTCGAGCTCCCGTCTCCGTTCGCGGGCACCGTTTCCACGCTGCACCAGCCGACCGGTGTCGTCGTGCAGGTCGGCGAGGCGATCGTGTCGTTCGACGTTGAAGGCGCCGAGCCGGCCGCTGCCGCGCCGACTGCCGGGACGGATGTCCCTGCCGGTGTCCCTGCCGGTGTCGCCGCCCCGGCCGAGCCGGCGCAGGAGCGTGAGGCCGTGCTCGTCGGCTACGGCGCGTCGGTCGAACGCGGCGGACGCCCACAGCGGCGCGCGCGCCGCGGTGCC
>NZ_SOHC01000065.1:0-67459 GCF_004403955.1 Cryobacterium sp. TMT1-2-1 | reverse complement strand
CGTAGGCCGGCGGCGGTGTTGGCGCGCCGTAGGCCGGCGGCGGCGTCTGGGCGGCCGGCGGCACCGGCGGAGCCGTCGGCGGATCGGCAGGCGGAGCTGCGGGCGAGGCCTGCGGCTGCTGGGGAACCTCGGGAACCTGGGGAACCTGGGGCACATCCGGAACCTGCGGGACGTCCGGCACCTGCGGGACCTGCGGGCGGTCGGGGTTGTTGGGATCGGTCATGGTGAATCCTTCCACTGAAGACGGGGTTGCCGCGGACCCGCTGCGGCGGTCTAACCGGTCATCGACGACGACGTTTCGTACGCGGCCATGACGACGAAGAAGAAGATCACCGCCGCGATGCCCGCCAGGAGGCCGAGGTAGCCGAGGATGAGGCCGGCGATCGCAAAACCGCGGCCCTTCTCCTGGGTCCGGCCGATCTGGCTGAGCCCGATGTGCCCGGTGATGATGGCCACGAGCGAGATGCCCAGGATGCCGGTCACCATCGCGATGATCGACAGCACATTGTACTTCTCCTGGCCCGGGTACGGCTGGCCGTAGGGCTGCTGGCCGTACTGCTGCTGGCCGTAGGGCTGCTGGCCGTACTGCTGCGGCTGGCCGGCGGGCTGCTGCGGCTGGTAGGCCGGCGCCGCGGGCGGTACCGCGGGCGGTCCGTAGCCGGGCGGGGGCGGCGGCTGGTTCTCGGACGGCGGCCCAACGGGCGGCATGGTGGGATCGGTCATGAGGACTCCTTCTGTGATCCGGACGAGAGCAGGCCGGTCACGAGCAGATCGAGGCGGCGGTGCCAGAATACCGCGAATCCCCGGGTGGGGCGCCGGTTTCAGACCTGGATGTCCGACACCGGCAACGTCGAGTCCGCGCCGAATCCCAGCGAGGAGGGTTCGTGCCCGGCCACGATCAGCTGCGCCCCGAGCGCCGCGATCATGGCCCCGTTGTCGGTGCACAGGGACAGCGGCGGGATGCGCAGGGCGATCCCGGCCGCATCCGTGCGCTCCTCGGCGAGCTCCCTGAGCCGCGCGTTCGCGATCACACCGCCGCCCAGGAGCAGACGGGGCACCTCGAGGTCGACACAGGCGGCAACGGCCTTGGTGAGGAGGATGTCGACGACGGCCTCGCGGAAACTGGCCGCGACATCCGCGATCGGCACGATCTCGCCGGCGTCCTGGCGCTGTTCGACCCAGCGCGCGACCGAGGTTTTGAGGCCGGAGAAGGAAAAATCGTAACGGTGCAGGGCCATGTCCTTGGGTCGGCTCAGCCCGCGCGGGAAGCGGATCGCCTTCGGGTCGCCTTCAAGCGCCGCGCGGTCGATTTCGGGTCCGCCGGGGTAGGGCAGGCCGAGGATCCGCGCCACCTTGTCGAAGGCCTCACCGGCCGCGTCGTCGATGGTCTCCCCGAGCAATTCCACGTCGGAGACCAGGTCGCGCACCAGCAGCAGCGAGGTGTGGCCGCCGGAGACGAGGAGGGCGATCGTGGGGTATTCGAGCGGCTCGTCGGCGTCGTCGGCGCCGTTCCGCAGCAGGTCGACTCCGACGTGGCCGACGAGGTGGTTCACGGCGTAGATCGGCTTGCCGAGGGCAACGGCCAGCGCCTTCGCTGCGCCGACCCCGACCATGAGCGCCCCGGCCAGCCCCGGCCCGCTGGTCACGGCGATGGCGTCGAGGTCCGTAAGCCGGATGCCGGCCTCCGCCACGGCCGCGGAGATGGCCGGGACCAGCTCCTCCAGGTGCGCCCGGGCGGCGACCTCGGGAACCACGCCGCCGTAGCGGGCGTGTTCCTCCATCGAGGACGCGATCGTGTTGGAGAGCAGGGTGGTGCCGCGAACGATTCCGATCCCGGTCTCGTCGCAGGAGGTCTCGATGCCGAGCACGAGCGGGTTCAGGCGATTCATCCGGTGGCCTCCATCGTCGGCGCGGGGATGACCAGTCGCATGACGATTGCGTCAACGTTGTCGGGTTGGTAGTAGCCGCGGCGCACGCCGACCTCGGCGAAGCCGAGCCGTTCGTACAGGCGCTGCGCCGAGGGGTTGTCGGCGCGCACCTCGAGGAAGACGTCGCGCGCGCCGCGCTTCCGCGCCTCGCCGATCAGGGCCTGCATGAGCGTGCGGCCGAGTCCGCGGCCGCGGGCCACTGGAGCGACGGCGATGGTCTGGATGTCGCCCTCCGGCGCTCCACGCGGGGCGAGCAGCCCGGCGTAGGCCTCGATCCGCCCGGGCTCGTCCGGGGGGAACGCGACGAGGTAGTAGCAGTTGGGGTCGGCGACATCCCGGGCCATCGCCTCCGGCGACCAGGCATCATTCTCGAACGTGCTCGTCTCAAGGGCCATGATCGCGTCGACGTCGGCGGGCGTGGCGTGCCGCAACTGCCAGGTCATCGGCTCACCCGCTTCGGGCCGGCCGAGATGGTGACGTCGGGCGAACGCAGGTAGAGCGCTTCGTCGGCGGCGAACGGATGCCCCTCGACAAGGCGCAGCGCCGCGACCCGGCCGAGCTCGCCGGCCGATACCGCGGCGGCGTCGAACCGGGGCAGCCCGGCATGCGCCCACTGTTCCCCCAGCAGCACGTCCGGTTTGGCCACGCCCGGGCCGTCGCTGCGCTCGGGCAGCCCGGCGGCGTCCGTGCCGCTGTACGCGGACCAGTAGACCTCGCGG
Source organism: Cryobacterium sp. TMT1-2-1 (assembly GCF_004403955.1). NCBI lineage: Bacteria > Bacillati > Actinomycetota > Actinomycetes > Micrococcales > Microbacteriaceae > Cryobacterium > Cryobacterium sp. TMT1-2-1. Next base: position 64,812 of record NZ_SOHC01000065.1, on the reverse strand, counting down.
CGACGGGCATCCGTGACGACGAGGAGGCCGCCGGTGTGGCCGGCCTGGTACCGGCCCCAGGCGATGGCGTCGTGGCTGATCACCGGGAGGAACGGCCTGCGGGCGCCGAGCGCGAAGACGCGGGCCGCGGCGATCCCCACGCGGAGGCCGGTGAACGGTCCGGGGCCCATGCCTCCGACCACGCCGGTGAGCGCGCGGGCATCCAGCCCGGCCTCGCGGAGGCAGTCCTCGATCAGCAGGCCCACGACTTCGGCGTGCCGCATCGTGTCGTCGGTGCTCCGTTCGGCGAGCACGTCGCCGCGGAGGTCGACGACGGCGACGCTCGTGCCGGCGGAGGTGTCAATGGCGAGAAGCACGCTTTCAGCCTAAGCGGTGGGCCCTGCCTCGCGCGCCCACGCGACGTCGCCGGCCCAGCGGGGGCCGACGGCGGTGATGGTGACGGTGCGGGGTTCGTCGAGGTCGAGGTCGCTGTCGATCGGTGCCTCGGCCGGGGAGGGTGCGGCCCGGGAGGCGCCGAGGGGGCGCTCGATCTCGATGTCCAGCCACGAGTCGGTGATGCCGTCCAGCATGCCGCGGCCCCATTCGACCACGACGATGGAGCGGGCGAAGTCGATGTCGAGGTCGTCGAGCTCGACGGCGCTGGCGAGGCGGTAGGCGTCCACGTGCACCAGAGGGGGCCCCCAGGCCGTGCTCGGGTGGGTGCGGGCGAGCACGAACGTGGGACTGGTGACCGCGCCCCGCACGCCCAGCCCTTCGCCGAGCCCGCGGGTGAGCGTGGTCTTGCCTGCGCCGAGCGGTCCGGTCAGCACGACCAGGTCCCCGGCGCGCAGCCGGCCGGCGAGGGCGCGGCCGAATTCGTGCATGGCTTCGGCGTCGGGAATCGACCAGGTCGCCGGTGCCGGGGTGGGGTGGGATGGCATGGCCGCTCGCCTACTCCGCCGCCCGGTAGCTGCGCGGAACGCGCCGGCCGATCCGGGTGACGATGTCGTAGTTGATCGTGCCGGCCGCGTGCGCCCAGTCGTCGGCGGACGGAACCCCGCTCGCCGGGTCGCCGAAGAGCACCACTTCGTCGCCGACGGCCACCGGCTCCAGCCCCACGCTGACGACGAACTGATCCATGGCGATGCGGCCCACGACGGGGTGGAGAACGCCGCCGATGCTCACCTGGGCGCGCCCGGACGCCTGTCGAGGCACGCCGTCGGCATAGCCCAGCGGCACCAGCGCGAGGGAGGAATCCACCGGCGCGCGCCAGGTGTAGTCGTAGGAGACGCCGGTGCCCGCGGGAACGTGGCGCACGGCGGCCACCCTCCCCCGGAGCGTCATCGCCGGCACGAGGCCGAGGTCCGCCGAAGACGCGTCGTCGAAGGGCGAGAGTCCGTAGATGCTGATGCCCAGGCGCACCATCGAATAGCGGGCGGCGGGCAGGCGCAGGGCCGCGGCCGACGCGGCGAGGTGGGTGAGTTCGGGCGTGAGGCCGACGGCGGCCGCGAGGGCGAGACCGCGGTCGAAGCGCGCGATCGCCTCCGTGTCTTCGGCCGGTGACGCGTTGGAGAGGTGGCTGAAGATACCGCGCACGCGCACCCGGCCGGATCGTTCGAGTTCGGCGGCGAGGGCGAGCACGGGGGCCCACTCCGATTCCTGCACGCCGTTGCGGCTGAGCCCGGTCTCGAGTTTGATCTGCACGGATGCGGTGCAATCGAGCGTTGCCGAGGCATCCGCCACCTGCTGCAACTGCACGGCCGACGAGAGGCCGAGATCGACGTCGGCGGCGATGGCCGCGGACCAGTCCGTATCCGGGTCGTGCAGCCAGGCCAGGACCGGCGCCCCGATGCCGGCCTCCCGCAGTTCGAGGGCCTCCGCGATGTCGGCGACGCCGAGCCAGTCCGCGCCGCCCGCCAGCGCGGCCCGGGCAACGGGAACGGCGCCGTGCCCGTACGCGTTCGCCTTGACCACCGCCATCGTGTGCGCGGTTCCGGTCAGCGCGCGCAGGTGCGCGACATTGGCCGAAATGGCGTCGAGGTCGACGACGGCCTCCCGGTAGCCGGTCATGGTCCCTCCATCACCACGAACGCGCAGGCGACTCCGGCGTCATGGGTCATCGTGAGGTGCACGCCGCTGATGCCCCGGTCCGCGAGCGCGGCGAGGGCACTGCCGTGCAGCACGAACCCGGGGTTGCCGTGGCCGTCGGTGACGACCTCCAGCTCCTGCCAGGTGATCGCCTGGCTGTCGCCGAGGGCCTTGACGAAGGCCTCCTTCGAGGCGAACCTCGCGGCCAGGGAATGGATCGGCAGTCCGCGCTCGCTTGCGGTGAAGAGGCGCGGGACGAGCCCGGGGGTGCGCTCGACCTGGCGCTCGAAGCGAGCGAGGTCGACGATGTCGACGCCGATTCCTCTGATCATGCGCACCCCGTGTTCATGCGTCGGCTACTCGACCGTGACGGATTTCGCGAGGTTGCGCGGCTGGTCGACGTCGAGCCCCTTGGCGATGGACAGTTCCATCGCGAAGATCTGCAGCGGAACCACGGCGAGGAACGGCTCGAACAGCGGCGCGGCGAGGGGAATGTGGATCACGGTGTCCGCGAACGGCAGCACGGCGGCATCCCCGATTTCGGCGATCGCGATGATGCGCGCGCCGCGCGCCCGGATCTCCTGGATGTTGGAGACGACCTTGGGGTGCAGGTGTGCGGAGCCGCGCGGGCTCGGCACGATCACGAACACGGGCTGGCCCGGCTCGATCAGGGCGATCGGGCCGTGCTTGAGCTCTCCGGCGGCGAAGCCTTCGGCGTGGATGTAGGCGAGCTCCTTGAGCTTGAGCGCGCCCTCCATGGCGATGGGGAAGCCGACGTGGCGGCCGAGGAACAGCACCGCGCGGGTGTCGGTCATCCACTGGGCGAGCTGGCGGATCGAGTCAGCCTCGAGCAGGGTGGTGGCGACCTTGTCGGGGATCGCCTGGAGTTCGGCCGTCTGCACCGCGAGCTCGGCTTCGGTGAGGCTGCCGCGGACCCGGGCGAGGTGCAGGGCGAAGAGGTAGAGCGCGGCGATCTGGGAGACGAACGCCTTCGTCGACGCGACGGCGACCTCGGGGCCGGCGTGCGTGTAGATGACCGCATCCGACTCGCGGGGAATCGTTGCGCCCTGAGTGTTGCAGATCGAGATGGTCTTCGCGCCGGCCTCCCTGGCATACTTGACGGCCATCAGCGTGTCCATGGTTTCGCCGGACTGGCTGATCGACACGACGAGGGTGTCGTCGGTGATCACCGGGTCGCGGTAGCGGAATTCGTGGCTGAGTTCGACGTCGACCGGCACGCCGGCCCATTTCTCGATGGCGTACTTCGCGGTCTGGCCGGCGTAGGCGGCCGTTCCGCAGGCGATGATGACGATGCGACGGATGCCCGCCAGCACGTCGTCGCCGAATTCGGTCAGCTCGGGCACAACGACGTGGCCGTCGGTGATGCGTCCGCGCAGGGTGTTCGCAATGGCATCGGGCTGCTCGGAGACCTCCTTGGCCATGAAGCTGGACCAGCCGCCCTTCTCGGACGCGGAGGCATCCCAGGCAACCTCGAACTCCTCGCACTCGACGGCATTGCCGTCGAAGTCGGTGATGGTGACGAGGTCGGGCGTGATCGTGACGATCTGGTCCTGGCCGATGGCGAGGGCGCGGTGCGTGTACTCGACGAAGGCTGCGACGTCGGAGCCGAGGAAGTTCTCGCCGTCGCCGAGGCCGATCACCAGCGGTGAGTTGCGGCGGGCGCCGACGACGACGCCGGGCTGGTCCTGGTGCACCGCGAGGAGGGTGAACGCTCCTTCGAGGCGGGCGACGACGGTGCGGAAGGCCTCGCTCAGGTCGCCGACGCGCTGGTACTCGCGGCCGAGCAGGAGGGCCGCGACCTCGGAGTCGGTTTCGCTGGTGAAGGCGAAGCCCTCGGCGAGGAGTTCGTCCCGGAGCGGCCCGAAATTCTCGATGATGCCGTTGTGGATGAGGGCGAGCCGGCCGTTGTCCCCGAGGTGCGGGTGCGCGTTCTGGTCCGTGGGGCCGCCGTGCGTGGCCCAGCGGGTGTGCCCGATGCCGGTACGCCCGTTGTTGATCGGGTGCGCCTCGAGCTCGGCGGTGAGCATGGCGAGCTTGCCGGCACGCTTGGCCGTGTTGAGCTTTCCGTGGTCATCGATGACGGCGATCCCGGCGGAGTCGTAGCCCCGGTATTCGAGTCGGCGCAGCCCCCCCATGAGAACTTCCACACTTTTGCTGTCTCCGACATATCCCACGATTCCGCACATGCACCCGATTTTAGTCGGACTAAACTGGGTGGAATGTCCGAGCCGGTTGTGAGCAATGCAAACAGCGGTCACGGCACCCCATTTGTCGAGCTCGACCGGGCCGATTGGGCCGCTCTGGCTCACTCCACCCGGCTTCCGCTCCGGGAGACGGAGATCGTTCAGCTGCGCGGGCTCGGCGAGCCACTCGACCTGAACGAGGTCTCCGAGGTCTACCTGCCGCTGAGCCGGCTGCTCAACCTCTACGCCGCCGGCGCCCGGCAGCTGCACCGGGCCACGAGCGACTTCCTCGGCGAGCGGGCCCAGCCCACCCCGTTCGTGATCGGGGTCGCCGGATCCGTGGCCGTCGGCAAGTCCACCATTGCGCGCCTGCTGCGGGAGCTGCTTGCCCGCTGGGAAGACACCCCCCGGGTGGAACTCGTCACGACCGACGGCTTCCTGTTCCCGAACGCCGAGCTCACCCGCCGCGGCCTGATGGAACGCAAGGGATTCCCCGAATCGTACGACCGGCGCGCCCTGCTCCGGTTCGTCGCCGCGGTCAAGAGCGGCGCCGAAGAGGTCAGGGCCCCGTTCTACTCGCACCTTCGCTATGACATCGTGCCCGACGCCCAGATCGTCGTGCGCCAGCCCGACATCCTCATCGTCGAGGGCCTGAACGTGCTGGCGGCGCCCGGCCCGGGGCAGGGCCTGGCGGTCAGCGACCTGTTCGACTTCACGGTGTACGTGGATGCCCGCACCCAGGACATCGCCCGCTGGTACGAGGAACGCTTCCTCAAGCTGCAGCGCGGCGCATTCGCCAACCCGAAGTCGTTCTTCCACCGCTATGCGGAGCTGAGCGAGGACGAGGCTCGGGCGCGGGCCCGGCAGATCTGGGGCAGCATCAACGAGCCCAACCTGCTGCACAACATCCGCCCCACCCGCTCGAGGGCGACTCTCGTGCTGCGCAAGGACCCGAACCACGCCGTCTCGAAGGTGCTCCTCCGCAAGGTCTAGCCGCCCCTATCCCCGCGAAACCGCAGTTGTGCGCGTCAAACCCGTCGAATAACGCGCACAACTGCGGTTTCGCGGGGGTGTGTGGAGGGCTAGTTTGCCAGGCGCTTGAGGACGATGTCGGCGAGGCTGTGCGCGAGCCGGTCGGCTGTCGCCTGGTCGGCCGCCTCCACCATCACGCGCACCATCGGCTCCGTACCCGAGGGGCGAAGGAGCACACGGCCCGAGTCGCCCAGCTCGGTTTCGGCAGCGACAATCGCGGCGGCGATGACGTCGTCGGAGTGCAGGGCACGGTGGTCGACGCCGCGCACGTTCACGAGGATCTGCGGGTACACCGTCATGACGGAGGCGAGTTCGGCGATCGTCTTGCCGGTGCGCGCCATTTCCGCGACGAGGTGCAGCCCGGTCAGGATGCCGTCGCCGGTCGTGGCGAATTCGGTCATGATCACGTGGCCGGACTGTTCGCCGCCGAGGGAGAGCCCGTCGGCGTTGAGCGCCTCGAGCACGTAGCGGTCGCCCACCTTGGTCTGGATGACCGTGATGTCGTTGGCCGCCATGGCCTTCCGCAGGCCGAGGTTGCTCATCACGGTCGCCACCAGGGTGCGGTCCTTGAGCACGCCGCGTTCGGCCATCGACACGGCGAGGATCGCCATGATCTGGTCGCCGTCGATGATCTTGCCCTCGCGGTCCACGGCCAGGCAACGGTCGGCGTCGCCGTCGTGGGCGATCCCGATGTCGGCGCCGTGTTCCAGCACCGCCCTGGCGAGGTTGTCGAGGTGCGTCGAGCCGACGCCGTCGTTGATGTTGATGCCGTCCGGGTCGGCGCCGATCACGGTGAGCGTGGCGCCGGCATCCGTGAAGACCTGGGGCGAGACGCCGGCCGCGGCGCCGTGGGCGCAGTCGAGCACGACGTGGATGCCGTCGAGGCGATTGGGCAGGGTGCCGAGGAGGTGCACGACGTAGCGGTCCTCCGCGTCGGCGAAACGGCGGATGCGACCGACGTCGCCGCCGATGGGCATGAGCACATCCATCGAGAGGTGGGCCTCGATGCGGTCCTCGACGTCGTCGGGAAGTTTGGTGCCGCCGAAGGCGAACAGCTTGATGCCGTTGTCGGGGGCGGGGTTGTGCGAGGCGGAAATCATCACGCCGAAGTCTGCGCCGATGTCGGCGATGAGGAATGCGGCGGCGGGCGTCGGGATGACCCCGGCGTCGAGCACGTCCACGCCGGAACTGGCCAGGCCTGCGGCGACCGCGGCGGAGATGAACTCCCCGGAGACGCGCGGGTCGCGCGCGAGCACGGCCACCGGACGGCGGCCTTCTGCCCGCCGTTCCTCGGCGCGACGGCCCTGAGTCAGGACGGTGGCGCTCGCCTGGGCGAGGCCCAGGGCCAGGCCAGCCGTGAGATCACGGTTGGCCAGGCCCCGGACACCGTCCGTGCCAAAAAGTCGAGGCATAGTGCCGTCGGCTAACGGATTAACGCTTCGAGAACTGCGGAGCCTTACGGGCCTTCTTGAGTCCGGCCTTCTTGCGCTCCTTGACGCGAGCGTCACGGTTGAGGAAGCCGGCCTTCTTGAGGATGGCGCGGTTGTTCTCTTCGTCGATCTGGTTGAGCGAGCGCGCGATGCCGAGGCGAAGTGCGCCGGCCTGGCCGGAGGGGCCGCCGCCGGTGATGCGGGCGATGACGTCGTAGCTGCCCAGGAGATCGAGGACCTTGAACGGGTCGTTGATCAGCTGCTGGTGCAGCTTGTTCGGGAAGTAGTCGTTCAGCTCGCGGCCGTTCACCGTGATGGTGCCGGCTCCGGGAACGATGCGCACGCGGGCGATGGCCTGCTTGCGCCGGCCAACGGCTGCGCCGGGGACGGTGAGGATGGCGCGGGGCGCCTTGGTAGCAACTTCAGCGGGAGACTCGGTCGAGTAACTCTCCGGAGCCGCGTCAATCTGGTCTGCGATTTTCGCCACGATGGTGTGAATCCTTTTTCTTAGAGTCGAGAAGTCTGGAGGCCGGCGCTACTGCGCGACCTGGCCGAGGGTGTACGGCTTGGGCTGCTGCGCAGCGTGCGGGTGCTCCGGGCCTGCGTAGACCTTGAGCTTGGCCAGCTGGGCGCGGCCGAGCGAGTTCTTCGGCAGCATGCCGCGAATCGCCTTCTCAACTGCACGCGTGGGGTGCTTCTCGAGCATCTCGGAGTAGTTGGTTGCCGTCAGGCCGCCCGGGTAACCGGAGTGGCGGTAGGCGATCTTCAGTTCGAGCTTCTTGCCGGTGAGGGCAATCTTCTCGGCGTTGACGATGATGACGAAATCTCCCATGTCCATGTGGGGAGAGAACGTGGCCTTGTGCTTGCCGCGGAGGAGAACGGCGGCGTGGCTGGCAAGACGACCGAGAACGATGTCTGTGGCGTCGATGACGACCCAGTCGTGCTGGACTTCGCTTGCCTTGGGTGTGTAAGTGCGCGTCACTAGTGTGCTGCTTTCTTTTTTCGAACGGAGGTGTTCGTGAATCCCGCTCCGGGTGTGTTCTAGAAGAAGAACACGATCGATGGAGGGCTCACGTTCGTGTGCCTGGCTGCAACGCACAGACACCAAGGGTCAATAGTAGTCGGCCGGCGCCGGACTCGCAATTCGGGCGGCGCGCGCTCAGGCGGGGAAGGCGTCCGGGTGTACCCGTCGGGCCCTGGTTTCGACCGCGCGCATGGCCAGTTCGGCGTCGTCAGGGTATCCGACCTGGATGAGCGACAGCCCGTGCGGCGCCATCACATTGAAGTCCCCGCTCGGGCGCTCCCGTTCGAACCGCAGGTCGATGAGGCGCGCCGGGTCGAGCTTCCCCTCCCCCACCGCGACGCACGCGCCGACGAGCGAGCGCACCATGCTGTGGCAGAACGCGTCGGCCTTGACCACGGCGACGAGCACCCCGTCGGGGTCGCGGCGCCAGCTGAACTCCTGCAGGGTACGGATCGTCGTGGCCCCGGGGCGGCGCTTGCAGTAAGCGGCGAAGTCGTGCAGGCCGACGAGGCTCGCGGCCGCGGCATCCATCGCCCCGGCGTCGAGCTCGTGCGGATACCACGTGGTGCGCAGGCGCTGCAGCGGGTCGTGCAGGGCCCCGCGGTCGGCGATGCGGTACTCGTAACGGCGCCAGAGGGCCGAGTAGCGGGCGTCGAATCCGGCGGCCGCCCGGCGCGCGCGGACGACGACGATGTCGGGCCGATTGACCAGGATGCCCCGCAGCCGGTGGTGCAGCTCGGCTCCCAGTTCGAGCGTGGCGGGGCGCACCCCGATGCCCTGGCGCGGGCGCACCAGGCCGTCGGCCTGCTCCGCGGTGAGATCGACGTGGGCGACCTGCCCGAAGGCGTGCACCCCGGCATCCGTGCGCCCGGCGACCGCCACCGTCGGCCCGGGCGGGTAGCGTTTGAGGATCGCCGCGAGCCCGGACTGGATCTCGCCCTGCACCGTGCGGAAGCCCGGCTGGATGGCCCAGCCGGCGAAGTTGGTGCCGTCGTAGGCGATGTCGAGCCGGATCCGGATGCTGTCCGTGGTCTCCGGGCGCCGGGAGACGTCATCCGGGGCTCGATTCACAGTCCCAGCCTAAGCCGCCGCGCGGCCCGCTAGAACTCGTGCGTGAACGCGAACTCCCGGTTGGTCGGCGTGAACCCCATGCCGGTGTACAGGCCGAGGGCGCCCGTCGCGCTGGCAGAGTCGACGTCGAGGGTCGCCCGCTCGTGGCCGGCCGCGCGGGAGGCCGCCAGCTGCACGGACAGGAGCGCCTGGGCGATGTGCCGGCCGCGCCAGTTCCGCCGCACCCCGACCAGGCTGATGTACGAGCCCGGGAACCCCTGGCGCTCCCAGTCGTCTTCGTTCACCGTGGTGAGGATGAAGCCCACGATCTCCTCGGTGCCTCCCGGGCCGGGGCCCAGGGCGACGAAGGACAGGTCGCCGCGGAACACCTCTGCCCCCACGAATGCGTCCCAGCCCTCGGCGCTGATCGGCTGGCTGGACCAGTGGTCCATGAACACCTCGTCGCGGGCGGCATGGACGGCCGCCGAAAGCTCCGGCGTGTAGGGCGCGATCCGGATGCCGTCGGCGAGCGCGAACTCCCGGATCGGGTCGGCGAGCACCCGTTCGAGGGCGAGGAAGTGCCGCGCGAGGGTCAGGCCGCCGCGCTCGTACAGCCGGGCGTTCTGCGGTGCGCGCTCGTCGCTGAACGCGATGACCCACCCGGGCAGCGTCTTCGGCGACGACGCGAGCTGCTGCTTCGCCCGGCCGAGCTGCCAGGCGAGGAGTTCGCGGCCGATCCCCCGGCCGCGCAGTTCGGGGTGCACCCCGCCGTGCAACACCGAGCGCACGAGCGTCTGCTGCCCCGGCGGGAACATCACCATCCCGTTGGCGACGATGCGGCCCTCGGCATCCAGGCCGACGAGGGAATCCAGCGCCGGGTTGAAGTGCGAAAAGCCGAAGTCTTCGGCGATCTCGTCCCGCGTGGCCAGGTAGTTGGGATGGTCGACCCGGTCCATGGCCCGGTCGAGCTGCCAGATGCCGTCGATGTCGGCGACCGTTGCCGGGCGCCAGGCGGCGACATCCGGATGCGAGGGAAGCGGCAGCGACTCCGGGGCGCTGACGCGGTCGCGGAGCGGACGCACAGTGTCAACCATGTGCCAACCCTATTCCCGGGCCCGGTCAGAACTCGAGCGTGAACGCGAGCTTCCGGTGAACCGGCTGGAACCCCATGCCGGTGTACAGGCCGAGGGCGCCGGTGGGGCTGGCCGAGTCGACGGCGAGCGTCACGCGCTCGTGCCCCAGGGCGCGCCCCGCCTGCAGCTGGGCGGCGAGGAGAGCCTGCGCGATGTGCTTGCCGCGCCATCCGCTGACCACGCCGACCAGGTCGATGTAGCTGCCGGTGAAACCCTGGGTCTTCCAGACGTCTTCGTTCGCGGTGGTGAGCACGAAGCCCACGACCTGTTCCTGGCCTCTTGGGTCGGTGCCGAAGGCGACAAAGGAGAGGTCGGGCCGGAACCAACGCGACCCCACGAAGGCGGCCCAGTTCTCGTCGCTCATCGGCTGGCTGGCCCAGTGGTCCATGAACGCGTCGTCGCGCGCGGCGTGCACCGCGGCCGAGACCGCGGGCGTGTACGCGGCGATGCGGATGCCGTCGGCCGGTTCGACCGCGCGGATCGGCTCGGCGAGCACCCGTTCGAGCGAGAGGAAGTAGCGGGCGAGGTTCAGTCCGGCGCGTTCGAACAGCCGCGCGTTCTGCGGGGCGCGCTCGTCGGCGTAGAGCAGGATCCAGCCCGGCAGGCGTTTGGCGGAGGAGGCCAGCTGCTGCTTCGCGCGGTCCAGCTGCCAGGCGAGCAACTGCCGCCCGATGCCGCGGCCGCGCAGCTCGGGGTGCACGCCGCCGATCGCGATCGATCGCACCAGGGTCTCCTGCCGGGGCGGGAGCAGCACCACGCCGTTGGCGACGATGCGCCCGTCCGCGTCGAGGCCGACCAGCGAGTCCAGCTCCGGGTGGAAGTGGGAGTAGCCGAAGTCGGCGGCGATTGCGCCGCGCGTGGTGAGGTAGTTCGGGTGGTCGAGCCGACCCATCGCCTGGCGGAGCCGCCAGATTCCGTCGATGTCGGCGTCGGTCGCCGGCCGCCACTCGGCGACATCCGGATGCTCCGGCAGCGCCGGTTCGGTCGGCGCGGTGACGCGCTCGCTCAGCGGACGCAGTTCTTCAGCCATCCGTCCAGCCTAGCGACGCCCTCGCCCGCGCTCCCTCTCCCCCTTCGCCACCTCCCCCGCGCGCCGCCTCCCCCTTCGCCCTCTCCCGCGCGCCACCTCCCCCGCGATCCTCCCCCTTCGCCACCTCCCCCCGCGCCACTTCCCCAGCCCCCGCGCGCGCAGGGCCATTCCACGCTGAGTTGCGGAGAAAGTACCTTCAATTTCGAAACGAAGGTACTTTCTCCGCAACTCAGCCAACGCGCGCGACAGCGGGAGGGCACACGAAAGGGGCCCGACCGAAGTCGGGCCCCTCTCGAGATGGAACTGGTGAAGCTGGTGAAACTGGTGAAGCTGGTGTTACTTGGCTTCTTCGGCGTCTACCGCGGCGTCTGCCTCGGCCGGAGCCTCGGTGGATTCGTCCGTGGACTCCTCGGCGACCGGAGCCTCGGTGGGCTCCTCGGCAGCGGGCTCTTCGACAACCGGCGTGGCAGCCTTGGCGGAAGACGTCTTGGACTTCTTCACCTTCGGCGTGACGGGCTCGAGAACGAGTTCCATCTGAACCATCGAGGCGTTGTCGCCCTTGCGGAAGCCGAGCTTCGTGATGCGGGTGTAGCCACCCTCACGAAGAGCAACCTGCGGCGCGATCTCGGTGAAGAGCTCGTGCACGACGGTCTTGTCGCCGATGGTGGCGAGCACGCGACGACGAGCGTGCAGGTCGCCCTTCTTGGCGAACGTGATCAGTCGCTCGGCAACCGGACGCAGGCGCTTGGCACGGGTCTCGGTCGTCTTGATCGACTTGTGGGTGAACAGGGACGCGGCCAGGTTGGCGAGCATGAGGCGCTCGTGGGCCGGTCCGCCGCCGAGGCGGGCTCCCTTAGTGGGCGTAGGCATTGGTAATCTCCAGTATCAAAAGTCGAAAGTCAGTCTTAACGACTGCTTTAGATGGTTTCTTCGTCGTAACCGCTGTAGAAGTGAGCGCCGTCGAATCCGGGCACCGAGTCCTTGAGCGACAGGCCGAGCTCTACGAGCTTGTCCTTGACCTCATCCACCGACTTCTGACCGAAGTTGCGGATGTTCATCAGCTGGGTCTCCGAGAGGGCGACCAGTTCGCTGACGTTGTTGATGCCCTCGCGCTTGAGGCAGTTGTACGAGCGAACCGACAGATCGAGGTCTTCGATCGGGATCGACAGCTCGTTCGAGAGCACGGCGTCAACCGGCGCGGGGCCGATTTCGATGCCCTCGGCAGCGGTGTTGAGCTCGCGGGCCAGGCCGAACAGCTCGGTCAGGGTGCGACCGGCGGATGCGATGGCGTCGCGGGGGGTGATCGCCGGCTTGGTCTCCACGTCAACGACGAGGCGGTCGAAGTCGGTGCGCTCACCGGCACGGGTGGCCTCAACGCGGTAGGTCACCTTGAGCACGGGCGAGTAGATGGAGTCGACCGGGATCTGGCCGGCTTCCGAGTACTCGTTCCGGTTCTGGGTGGACGACACGTAGCCGCGGCCACGCTCGATGGTCAGTTCGAGTTCGAACTTGGCCTTGTCGTTGAGGGTCGCGATGACGAGCTCGGGGTTGAGAACCTCGACGCCGGCCGGAGCCGAGATGTCGGCGGCGGTGACCTGGCCGGCACCCTGCTTGCGCAGGTACGCGGTGATCGGCTCGTCGTGCTCGCTGGAGATGACGAGGCCCTTGATGTTCAGGATGATCTCCGTGACATCTTCCTTGACACCGGGAACGGTGCTGAACTCGTGCAGCACACCGTCGATGCGGATGCTGGTGACAGCCGCGCCGGGAATCGAGGAAAGAAGGGTGCGGCGCATCGAGTTGCCGAGGGTGTAACCGAAACCGGGCTCAAGCGGCTCGATCGTGAACTTGGAGCGGAACTCCGAGACGTTCTCTTCGGTGAGCGTGGGACGCTGTGCGATAAGCACTATTGATTCCTTTCGGCTAAGTGTCCGCTATATGACACTTGCGATGATGTTTTGAGTTATGAAAGAAAACGAAGAACCGGTGAAGGAGCAGGCCCGCGAAGGCCTACTCCTTCACCGCAGGGTGGTTAGACGCGGCGACGCTTGGGCGGGCGGCAACCGTTGTGCGCCTGCGGGGTGACGTCGTTGATCGAACCGACCTCGAGGCCTGCGGCCTGAAGCGAGCGGATCGCGGTCTCGCGGCCGGAGCCCGGTCCCTTGACGAAGACGTCAACCTTCTTCATGCCGTGCTCCTGCGCCTGGCGGGCTGCCGACTCGGCGGCCAGCTGTGCGGCGAACGGGGTCGACTTGCGCGAGCCCTTGAAGCCAACGGCGCCTGAGGACGCCCAGCTGATGACCGCACCGGTGGTGTCGGTGATCGAGACGATGGTGTTGTTGAAGGTGGACTTGATGTGGGCCTGGCCCACAGCAATGTTCTTCTTTTCTTTCTTACGCGGCTTCCGTACGGCCGACTTGGGTGCTGCCATGAATTTCTCCTGAATCCTAAAGGCGTGGGCGCGCTGGGCCGAGGCCTAGCGGGCCTTCTTCTTGCCGGCTACGGTGCGCTTCGGGCCCTTGCGGGTGCGAGCGTTGGTCTTGGTGCGCTGGCCGCGAACGGGCAGGCCCTTGCGGTGGCGAATACCTTCGTAGCTACCGATCTCGACCTTGCGGCGGATGTCAGCGGCAACCTCGCGGCGGAGGTCACCCTCAACCTTGAAGGTTCCTTCGATGTAGTCACGGAGCAGGACGAGCTGGTCGTCGCTCAAATCCTTGACTCGGATGTTTCCATCGATTTCGGTGTCGGCGAGGGTCTTGAGGGCCCTCGTGCGTCCAACGCCATAGATGTAAGTCAGTGCAACTTCCACGCGCTTGTCGCGGGGAATGTCAACGCCGGCTAGACGTGCCATTGTGGCTTCTCCTGTAGATGAGTGGAGGTCTGTAGCAGCACCTGTGCATCGGCCTCCAACCGATGGTGTCGCCCCGAAGGGTTCCCGGTGCTGCTATGAAACTGTGGTGGTCGAGATCCGGCCGGCTGGGCGCCGGGTCGGACTCTAACCCTGGCGCTGCTTGTGACGCGGGTTTTCGCAAATCACCATGACGTTTCCGTTACGGCGAATTACCTTGCACTTGTCACAGATCTTCTTGACGCTGGGCTTGACCTTCATGGTGATTCCTTGTGTTCGCTGTCTTCGTACCCACGGGATGCCGCGGGCCGTTACTTACAGCAGCCGTTACTTGTAGCGGTAAACGATCCGGCCGCGGGTCAGGTCGTACGGGCTCAACTCAACGATCACGCGGTCCTCGGGGAGGATGCGGATGTAGTGCTGACGCATCTTGCCCGAAATGTGGGCAAGAACACGGTGGCCGTTGGTCAATTCAACGCGAAACATCGCGTTGGGAAGAGCTTCGACTACTGCGCCCTCGATTTCGATGACACCGTCTTTTTTCGCCATAGCCTCACTGTCGCTCAATGCATTGGTTGCTGGTCATGCGTGGATTGTGATGTAAAGACACGCCGGATTCGACGGTGCAAGACACCAAGGATCAACTCTAAGGTATGAAGTTGCCTTATAGCAATTCTCTCCTATAATCCCCGGCCTCCCGACCCCTCTCCCCCACCGCGAAACCGCACTTGTGCGCGTTAAAACGCGTCCATAACGCGCACAAGTGCGGTTTCGCGGTGGGGGGAGGAGGGGAATTAGGGGATCGGGACGGGCGTGATGCCGAGCGGCTTCAGGCCGGATGCGCCGCCGTCTTCGGCGGTGAGCACCCAGATGCCGTCCTTGTGCACGGCAACGCTGTGCTCCCAGTGCGCGGCGGCCTTCAGGTCGCTCGTGGCGACCGTCCACTCGTCCTCGCGCACGAACGTTTCAATGGAGCCGAGCACCACCATCGGTTCGATCGCGACGACCAGGCCGGGCTTGACGTCCGGGCCCTTCTGGCGCACCCGGTAGTTGAACACCGGCGGAGTCTCGTGCATCGAGCGTCCGATGCCGTGGCCGACGTAGTCGGTCAGGATGCCGTAGCTGCCCTGCGACTCGACGTAGTCCTCGATGGCCTCGCCGACCTCGTTGAGGTGCCGGGCCACGGCCAGGCGGGCGATCCCGTGCCACAGCGACTGCTCGGTGACCCGGGACAGCTCCTCGCGCGCGGCGACGAGCTCCGGGCGGGACGGGTCGGGGATCACGAAGGTGAAGGCGGCATCGCCGTTCCAACCGTCGATGACGGCGCCGCTGTCGATCGAGACGATGTCGCCGGCGGCCAGGCGCCGTTCGGTCGGGATGCCGTGCACGACCTCTTCGTTGATCGACGCGCACACGGTGTGCCGGTAGCCGGGCTCCAGCTTGAAGTTGGAGGTGCCGCCGAGGGCGACGATCGCCGCCTCAGCGGCCGCGTCGAGCTCCAGCGTCGAGACGCCCGGCCGCATGACGGCCCGGGCCGCGACCAGCGACGCCGCGGTCGCGAGGCCCGGCGCGATCATGAGGCGCAGCTGCGCCGGCGTCTTGTAAATCGAGCGTCGGAGGCTCATCGGATTCCCCGCGAACCGGTCAGGATGCTTCGACCGGGCGAACGGCATGCAGCCCCCGCGCGGCGAGGCCGACCAGGATGCGGTCGGTCACCTCGTCCACGGGGCCAAGCCCGTCGACGGTGACGACGAGGCCGCGCGACCCGTAGACCTCGGTCAGCGGCGCGGTCTGCTGCTCGTAGATGTCCATCCGGTGACGGATCACCTCGACCGTGTCATCCGCCCTGCCCTGTTCGGCGGCCCGCTTGAGCAGCCGGGCGACGACCTCGTCGGTGTCGGCGACAATCTGGACGACCGCGTCGAGTGCCGTGCCGTCGGCGAGCAGAAGGCGATCGAGTTCGTGCACCTGCTCGGTCGTGCGCGGGTAGCCGTCGAGGAGGAATCCGCCGGCGGCGTCGACCTCCTGCAGGCGGTCGTGCACGATCGCGTTGGTCAGGGAGTCCGGCACGTACTCGCCGGCATCCATGAACTTCTTCGCTTCGAGGCCCAGTTCGGTGCCGTTCTTCAGGTTCGCCCGGAAGATGTCCCCGGTGGAGACGGCGGGAACATCGAACGCCTCGGCGAGGCGCGCGGCCTGGGTTCCCTTGCCGGCGCCCGGCGGGCCGATCAGGAGCAGTCGGGTCATCGGAGAAGCCCTTCATAGTGACGTTGCTGGAGCTGCGAGTCGATCTGCTTGACCGTCTCGAGGCCGACGCCGACGATGATCAGGATGCTCGCGCCGCCGAACGGGAAGTTCTGGTTGGCGCCGATCGCGACGAACGCGATGAGCGGTATGAGTGCGATCAGCCCCAGGTAGATCGATCCGGGGAGGGTCACTCGCGTCAGCACGAAGTCGAGGTACTCGGCCGTCGGGCGCCCGGCACGGATGCCCGGGATGAACCCGCCGTACTTCTTCATGTTGTCGGCGACCTCTTCGGGGTTGAAGGTGATCGCGACGTAGAAGTAGGTGAACCCGACGATGAGCAGGAAGTACATGAGCATGTAGAGCGGGTGATCGCCCTTGGTCAGGTAGTTCGTGATCCAGACCACCCAGGCTGCGGGCTCCTGGCCGGCCGCCGGCTGGTTGAACTGGGCGATCAGCGCCGGCAGGTAGAGCAGCGACGACGCGAAGATGATCGGGATCACACCCGCCATATTCACCTTGATCGGGATATAGGTGTTGTTGCCGCCGTAGGTGCGCTTGCCGACCATCCGCTTGGCGTATTGCACCGGGACGCGACGTTGCGACTGCTCGACGAAGACCACGGCCGCGACGATCAGCAGGCCGATCGCAAGCACGATGAGCAGGATGTCGATGCCGCGCTGCTGGGCGATCGACAGGAGCGAGTTCGGGAACTGGGCTGCGATCGAGGTGAAGATGAGGATCGACATGCCGTTGCCGATGCCGCGCTCGGTCACCATCTCACCCATCCACATGATGACGCCGGTGCCGGCGGTCATCGTGAGGACCATCAGCATGATGGCGTACCAGGCGTCATTGGTGAGCAGCTGCGAGCACTCGGGGCTGCCCGACGTGCCGAACAGGGCGCCACTGCGGGCGACGGTGATCAGCGTGGTCGACTGGAGGATGGCCAGCGCGATCGTCAGGTAACGCGTGTACTGCGTCAGCGTGCCCTGGCCGGACGCACCCTCCTTGTAGAGGGTGTCGAAGTGGGGGATGACCACGCGCAGCAACTGCACGATGATCGAGGCCGTGATGTACGGCATGATCCCCAGGGCGAAGATGGAGAGTTGCAGCAGCGCGCCACCGCTGAACAGGTTGACGAGCTGGTAGAGGCCGCTGGCGTCCTGGTTGGCTGCGAGACAGGCCTGGACGTTCCCGAAATCCACAAAGGGGGTCGGGATGAACGAACCCAGGCGGTACACCGCAATGACGATCAGGGTGAACCCGATCTTCCTGCGAAGGTCCGGTGTGCGGAATATCCGCGCAATGGCGCTAAACAAAAGGCCTCCAGTTAAATGCGTTGATCGAGCTTGTCGAGATCCGCCACTAATTTCTTGGTGGGATCACTCAACAAGCTCGACCAGCGTCTACGGACTTACTTGATCGAGCCACCTGCTGCGACGATCTTCTGCTCTGCTGAGCCGGAGACCTTGTCGACTGCAACTGTCAGCTTAACCGCAATGTCCCCGTTACCGAGAACCTTGACCTTCTCATTGTCGCGAACGGCACCCTTGGCAACCAGGTCGGCGACGGTTACGTCCCCACCCTTCGGGTACAGCTCGGCCAGGCGCTCCAGGTTGACAACCTGGTACTCGACGCGGAACGGGTTCTTGAACCCGCGCAGCTTCGGGGTGCGCATGTGCAGGGGCATCTGCCCACCCTCGAAGCCGATACGCACCTTGTAGCGTGCCTTGGTGCCCTTGGTGCCACGACCCGCGGTCTTACCCTTGGATCCTTCACCTCGGCCGACGCGCTGCTTGGCCTTCTTCGCACCGGGAGCCGGGCGAAGGTGGTGAACCTTCAGCACGTGCTCGCGGGTCTCGGTGGGCTCGGCGGCGGCCTTCTTCGGCGCGGCAGCCTTGGCCGGAGCCTTGGTTGCAGCAGCCGTCTTGGGCGCGGCGTCCTTGGCCGGGGCCTTGGCAGCCTTGGCAGCCTTGGCCGGAGCCTTGGCGTCCTTGGCCGGAGCCTTGGCGGCGGCCTTCTTCGGCGCGGCAGCCTTGGCCGGAGCCTTGGCAGCAGCAGCCTTGGGGGCAGCCTTCTTCGCGGTGGCGGGCTTGTCGGCTGTCTTCTTGACAGCGTCCTTCTCGTCAGCCATTAGTCAATCTCCTCGACCTTCACAAGGTGAGCGACGGTGTTGACATAGCCACGGTTCTGCGAGTTGTCCTCGCGAATAACCACGGCGCCAATGCGTCGGAGACCCAGGCTGCGAAGCGTGTCGCGCTGGTTCTGCTTCTCACTAATTTTGGACTTGATCTGCGTCACTTTGAGGCGAGCCATCAGGCACCTGCCTTTGCTGCCGCTGCAGCAGCTGCTGCGTCGGCGTCGGCGCGCAGGAAGCGGGCCGGAGCCACATCTTCGTACGCGAGGCCACGACGAGCTGCGACTGCACGCGGCTCTTCGAGCTGGTGCAGCGCCTCGACCGTGGCGTGGACGATGTTGATGGTGTTCGACGAACCGAGCGACTTGCTCAGCACATCGTGGATGCCGGCGCATTCAAGCACGGCGCGAACCGGGCCACCGGCGATAACGCCGGTACCGGCAGCGGCGGGACGGAGCAGGACAACGCCTGCTGCTGCCTCGCCCTGCACCGGGTGCGGGATCGTCAGGCCGACGCGGGGAACGCGGAAGAAGTTCTTCTTCGCTTCCTCGACGCCCTTGGAGATCGCCGTCGGAACCTCGCGAGCCTTGCCGTAGCCAACGCCAACCAGGCCGTTGCCGTCACCGACGACAACGAGCGCGGTGAAGCTGAAGCGACGACCACCCTTGACCACCTTGGAAACGCGGTTGATGGTGACAACCCGCTCCAGGAACTGGCTCTTCTCGGCGTCGCGGCTGCCGCGGTCCTTGTTCGGGCTGCGCTCACGTCCGCCACGACGAGCCTCGCGGGGCTCGTTCTGGGGCGGAGTCGTTGATGCAGCGGTCTCCACTGGTGCCTCTGCAGCCACCACGGTCTCTTTTGTTGCTGTCTTAGCAGTTTCAGTGCTCACAGGTTCAATCCACCCTCTCGAGCTCCCTCGGCGATGGCCGCGACGCGACCCGCATACTTGCTGCCACCACGGTCGAATACGACGGCGTCGACACCGGCTGCCTTGGCGCGCTCTGCGACGAGTTCGCCGACCTTACGAGCCTTGGCGGTCTTGTCACCATCGAAGGTGCGCATGTCCGCTTCGAGCGTCGAAGCCGAAGCGAGGGTGAAACCCTTGCTGTCGTCAACGACCTGCACGAATACGTGGCGAGCCGAACGGGTGACGACGAGGCGCGGACGAACCGCGGTGCCCTCGATTTTCTTACGAAGACGTGCGTGCCTGCGTCCGCGGGCAGCCGACTTGCTTTTTCCTCTAGTTCCGAGACCCATGGTTACTTACCACTCTTTCCGGCCTTGCGGCGAACAATCTCGCCGGCGTAACGCACACCCTTGCCCTTGTAGGGCTCAGGCTTGCGAATCTTACGGATGTTGGCGGCAACCTCGCCGACGGCCTGCTTGTCGATGCCACCGACCGTGAGGCGGTTGACGCTGTCCACGGTGAGGGTGATGCCGGCGGGCGGTTCGATGAGGACCGGGTGCGAGAAGCCGAGGGCGAACTCAACTGAGGTGCCCTTCTGCGCAACGCGGTAACCGGTACCGACGATCTCGAGGCCCTTGGTGTAGCCCACGGTCACCCCGATGATCTGGTTGGCGATCAGGGTGCGGGTCAGTCCGTGCAGCGAACGCGAGTTGCGCTCGTCGTCGGGACGCGTGACGACAACCTGGCCGTCTTCGACCTTGACCTCGATGGGCTTGGCGACGGTGAGCGCGAGCTCACCCTTCGGGCCCTTGACGCTGACGGCCTGGCCGTCAGCCTCCACCGTGACCCCCGCGGGGATCTGGATGGGAACTCTTCCAATACGTGACATTGTCGGCTACCACACGTAAGCGAGAACTTCTCCGCCTACGCCCTTCTTCTCAGCCTGGCGGTCCGTGAGGAGTCCGCTGGACGTGGACAGGATGGCAACGCCGAGGCCGCCGAGAACCGTGGGGATCTCGGTCGACTTTGCGTACACGCGAAGGCCGGGCTTGGAAACCCGCTTGATGCCGACGATGGAACGCTCGCGGTTGGGGCCGAACTTGAGGTTCAGCGTGAGGGTCTGGCCTACCTTGGCATCCTTGACGTCCCAGGCGGAGATATAACCCTGGGCCTTGAGGATGTCAGCGATGTGCGCCTTGAGCTTGCTGTGCGGCATCGACACTGTGTCGTGGTACGCCGAGTTAGCGTTGCGCAGTCTGGTCAGCATGTCTGCGACCGGATCTGTCATTGTCATGTTGTGGTGCCTTTCTCGCCTGGTTTCGTGCACCCGTTACACGGATGACGACCTGTGGTGGTTGCGGGGCTGAACGGCTGTCCAGCCCCCGGGGGTAATACTGGCCCGTGTTACGGGGTGTTCTCGGCCGTCTTGAAGGGGAAGCCGAGCGCCTTGAGCAGCGCGCGTCCCTCTTCGTTGTTGCGGGCGGTCGTCACAACTGTGATGTCCATTCCGCGGATACGGTCAATCCGGTCCTGGTCGATCTCGTGGAACATTACCTGCTCGGTGAGACCGAAGGTGTAGTTACCGCTGCCGTCGAACTGCTTGTCCGAGAGGCCGCGGAAGTCACGGATACGGGGAAGCGCGAGGCTCAGCAGGCGGTCGAGGAATTCCCACATGCGGTCGCCACGAAGCGTGACGTGGGCGCCGATGGGCTGTCCCTCACGCAGCTTGAACTGCGCGATCGACTTGCGTGCCTTGGTGACCTGCGGCTTCTGGCCGGTGATCTTGGTGAGGTCGGCGACGGCGCCGTCCATGATCTTGCCGTCGCGGGCAGCCTCGCCGACACCCATGTTGACGACGATCTTCACCAGGTTCGGCACCTGGTGCACGTTGGTGAAACCGAGGTCCTTGGAGAGCTGGGCGGAGATCTCGTCGCGGTACTTCTGCTTGAGACGCGGCTGGATTTTGCCAGCTGCAACTGCTGTGTCAGTCATTACAGGTCCTTACCAGACTTCTTTGCGTAACGAACGCGGACCGTCTTGGTGACGCCGTCCTTCGTTACCTCTTCAATGCGAACTCCGACGCGAGTCGGCTTCTTGGACTCCGGGTCGACCAGGGCCACGTTGGACACGTGGATCGGGGCCTCCATGGTCTCGATGCCGCCGGTCTTGGTGCCGCGCTGGCTCTGGCCGACGCGGCTGTGCTTGGTGACGAAGTTGATGCCCTCAACGAGGACCCGGTTCTTCTCTACCTGCACTTCGAGGATGCGACCCTGCTTGCCTTTGTCGCCTCCGCGAGCCTGGCTGCGGCCGGTGATGACCTCAACGAGGTCACCCTTCTTGATTCTGGCCATGATTAAATAACCTCCGGTGCCAGCGAGATGATCTTCATGAACTTCTTGTCGCGAAGCTCGCGACCGACCGGTCCGAAGATGCGGGTGCCACGAGGGTCCCCGTCAGCCTTCAAGATCACTGCGGCGTTCTCATCGAACTTGATGTACGAACCGTCTGAACGACGGGTCTGCTTTTTGACTCGAACGATGACGGCTTTGACGACGTCACCCTTCTTGACGTTGCCGCCCGGGATGGCGTCCTTGACCGTGGCGACGATGACGTCACCGAGACCGGCGTAACGACGGCCTGAGCCGCCGAGCACGCGAATGGTCAACAGTTCCTTGGCACCCGTGTTGTCGGCAACCTTGAGTCGTGATTCCTGCTGAAGCACTTTCTAACTCCTTATGTCAAGCAAGCGCGAGGCTTACTTGGCCTTCTCGAGAATCTCGACCAGGCGGAAGCGCTTGGTGGCACTCAGCGGACGGGTCTCGCTGATCATGACCAGGTCGCCGACGCCGGCGATGTTCGCCTCGTCGTGCACCTTCAGCTTGGAGGTACGGCGGATGACCTTGCCGTACAGCGGGTGCTTCACGCGGTCTTCGACCTCAACGACGATGGTCTTGTCCATCTTGTCGCTGGTCACGAATCCGCGCATGGTCTTGCGGTAGCCGCGCTCGAGAGCCGTGGCCTCGGCTGCGACGACCTTCTCGTCTGACTTCGCCATGACTAGGCCTCCTTCGTCTCGACGGCCTCGGCTGCGACGTCATCCGTTACGGGTGCAGTCTCGGCCTTGGCCTTCTTGGTCGTCTTCTTCTCAGCCTTGGCCGGAGCCTCGACTGCGACGGGAGTGGCACGAATGCCCAGCTCGCGCTCACGGAGAACCGTGTAGATACGAGCGATGTCCCGCTTGACCGCGCGGAGGCGGCCGTGGCTTTCGAGCTGGCCGGTGGCCGACTGGAAGCGCAGGTTGAACAGCTCTTCCTTGGCCTTCTTCAGCTCGTCGAACAGCCGTTCGTTTTCAAAAGTGTCGAGCTCGTCTGAGGCGAGCTCCTTGGATCCGATCGCCATTATGCGTCGCCCTCCTCGCGCTTGATGATGCGTGCCTTGAGGGGCAGCTTGTGAATTGCGCGGGTGAGCGCTTCGCGAGCGACGGCGTCAGAGACACCGCTCAGCTCGAAGAGCACGCGACCCGGCTTGACGTTCGCAACCCACCACTCAACGGAACCCTTACCGGAACCCATGCGGGTTTCGGCCGGCTTCTTGGTGAGCGGACGGTCGGGGTAAATGTTGATCCATACCTTGCCGCCGCGCTTGATGTGACGCGTCATGGCGATACGAGCGGACTCGATCTGACGGTTGGTCACGTAAGCGGGGGTGATGGCCTGGATGCCGTATTCACCGAACGAAACGGTGGTGCCACCGGTTGCATGGCCGCTACGGCCGGGGTGGTGCTGCTTGCGGTGCTTGACTCTGCGTGGAATCAACATGGTTATGCCTCAACTCCTGCCGCTGCGGCCGGAGCCGCAGGTGCCTCTGCGCGGGGCGCACGGCGGGGACGGTCGTCGCCGCCGCGGCGCTCGGGGCGCGATGACTTTGCGCTTGCCTGCTCGCGGGCGAGTTCCTTGTTCGTGATGTCGCCCTTATAGATCCAGACCTTCACGCCGATGCGGCCGAAGGTGGTCTTGGCTTCGTAGAAGCCGTAGTCGATGTTCGCGCGAAGCGTGTGCAGGGGCACGCGGCCTTCGCGGTAGAACTCCGACCGGCTCATCTCAGCGCCGCCGAGACGGCCCGACACCTGGATGCGAACACCCTTGGCGCCGGCACGCTGGGCGCCCTGCAGGCCCTTACGCATCGCGCGGCGGAAAGCCACACGAGCGGAGAGCTGCTCGGCAATACCCTGGGCGACGAGCTGGGCATCCTGCTCGGGGTTCTTGACCTCGAGGATGTTCAGCTGGATCTGCTTGGCGGTGAGCTTCTCGAGGTCGGAGCGGATGCGCTCGGCCTCGGCGCCACGGCGACCGATCACAATGCCCGGACGGGCGGTGTGAATGTCGACGCGGACGCGGTCACGGGTGCGCTCGATCTCGATGCGGGACACGCCCGCACGGTCGAGGCTCGTGCTCAGCAGACGACGGATCTTGACGTCTTCAGCAACGAAGTCGCTGTAACGCTGGCCCGGCTTCGTGCTGTCAGAGAACCAACGCGACACGTGGTCGGTCGTGATTCCCAGACGGAAGCCATAGGGATTTACTTTCTGACCCATTACTTCGTCCCCTCCTCAGGAGTGGTGAGCACAACCGTGATGTGGCTGGTGCGCTTCTTGATCTGGAATGCGCGGCCCTGTGCCCGTGCCTGGAAACGCTTGAGGGTGGTTCCCTCATCGACGTATGCCTGGCTGACGAACAGGTCCTGCTCGTCCAGGTAGGTGTTCGCGGCGTCTGCCTTGACCCTCGCGTTAGCGATGGCCGAAGCAACCAGCTTGTACACCGGGTCGCTTGCACCCTGCGGTGCGAACTTCAGAATGCCCAGGGCTTCCTGCGCCTGCTTGCCGCGGATCAGGTTGACAACGCGACGAGCCTTCTGGGGGGTAACGCGGATGTGACGCACGCGTGCGATCGACTCCACCATTTCTTCTCCTCCTTCACGTCCCCGCGTTAGCGGCGACGGCCCTTCTTGTCGTCCTTCACGTGTCCACGGAAGGTGCGGGTGGGAGCAAACTCGCCGAGTTTGTGCCCAACCATGGTCTCGGTGACGAACACCGGGATGTGCTTGCGCCCGTCGTGCACGGCGATGGTGTGTCCCAGCATGGCGGGGATGATCATCGAACGGCGCGACCAGGTCTTGATCACATTCTTGCTGGAGGCTTCATTCGCCCTGACAACCTTGCGAAGCAGGTGGTCGTCAACGAAGGGGCCCTTCTTAAGACTTCTTGGCATCGTCTACTCCTACTTACGCTTCTTGCCGACGGTACGGCGACGAACAATGAGCTTGTCGCTTTCCTTGTTGATGTGCCGGGTCCGGCCTTCCTTCTGGCCCCAGGGGCTCACAGGATGACGTCCAC
Source organism: Cryobacterium sp. TMT1-2-1 (assembly GCF_004403955.1). Classification (NCBI taxonomy): domain Bacteria; kingdom Bacillati; phylum Actinomycetota; class Actinomycetes; order Micrococcales; family Microbacteriaceae; genus Cryobacterium; species Cryobacterium sp. TMT1-2-1. Next base: position 40,311 of record NZ_SOHC01000065.1, on the reverse strand, counting down.
CGGAGGTCTTGCCCTCGCCACCACCGTGGGGGTGGTCGACCGGGTTCATGGCGACACCACGAACTGTGGGGCGAACGCCTTTCCAGCGCATGCGGCCGGCCTTGCCCCAGTTGATGTTCGACTGCTCGGCGTTGCCGACCTCGCCGATCGTGGCGCGGCAGCGGGCGTCGACGTTACGGATTTCTCCGGACGGCAGGCGCAGCTGGGCGTAGATGCCATCCTTCGCGACGAGGCGAACCGATGCGCCAGCGGAGCGGGCCATCTTGGCACCGCCGCCGGGGCGGAGTTCGATCGCGTGAATGATGGTACCGGTGGGGATGTTCTTCAGCGGCAGGTTGTTGCCGGGCTTGATGTCAGCACCGGCGCCCGACTCCACAATGTCGCCCTGGTTGAGCTTGTTCGGGGCGATGATGTAGCGCTTGGAACCATCCAGGAAGTGCAGCAACGCGATGCGTGCCGTACGGTTCGGGTCGTACTCGATGTGAGCGACCTTCGCGTTGACGCCATCTTTGTCATTGCGCTTGAAGTCGATCACGCGGTACTGGCGCTTGTGGCCACCACCGATGTGACGAGTAGTGATGCGTCCCTGGTTGTTGCGGCCACCGGTCTTCGACAGGGGGCGGAGCAACGACTTCTCGGGGGTCGAACGGGTGATCTCTGCGAAGTCCGCAACAGATGATCCGCGACGACCCGGGGTCGTGGGCTTGAACTTACGAATAGCCATTTCTTAGTCCTCTTGTCCGCGCCGCTTAGCCGACGGCCGTGAAGATGTCGATGGAGCCGGACTTCAGCGTGACGATGGCACGCTTCGTGTCCTTGCGCTTGCCGAGTCCGAACTTGGTGCGGCGAGTCTTGCCCTGACGGTTCAGGGTGTTGATCGACGCGACCTCGACCTTGAAGATCTTCTCGATAGCGAGCTTGATCTCGGTCTTGTTCGCGCGGGGGTCCACAACGAAGGTGTACTTGCCTTCATCGATCAGGCCGTAGCTCTTCTCAGAGACGACCGGAGCGATGATGACGTCGCGGGGGTCCTTCTGGATCTGGGTAGCCATTATGCGGACACCTCTTCCTTCTTGGTCTTGCTCTCCACGAACGCGTCGAACGCGCCCTTGGTGAAGACGATGTCGTCGCTGACGAGCACGTCATAGGCATTCAGCTGGTCCCACGAAAGAACGTGGACCGTCGGGACGTTGCGCACGCTGCGAAGCGTGAGCTCATCGGTGCGCTCCAGGACGACCAGCACGTGCTTGCTGGTGGCAATCTTGGTGAGCAGCTCGATGGCGCCCTTGGTGCTGGGCGTCTCGGCGCTGAAGAGCGCCGTGACGACGTGCAGGCGGTCACCGCGGGCGCGGTCCGAAAGCGATCCGCGCAGTGCTGCCGCGATCATCTTCTTGGGGGTGCGCTGCTCGTAGTTGCGCGGCGTCGGGCCGTGCACGATGCCACCACCGGTCATCTGAGGGGCGCGGATCGAGCCCTGACGAGCGCGACCGGTTCCCTTCTGCTTGAACGGCTTGCGCCCTGCACCGGAAACCTCGCCGCGACCCTTGGTCTTGTGCGTGCCCTGGCGTGCGGCAGCGAGCTGCGCGACAACGACCTGGTGAATGAGCGGAACGTTGGTCTGAACGTCGAAGATCTCGGCGGGCAGCTCAACGGTGCCGGCCTTCTGACCCTTCGCGTCAATGAGGTCAAGTGAGTTAGTCATAGTGACTACGCTCCCTTCACTGCGTTGCGGACGAATACGAGGCGGCCCTTGGCGCCGGGAACGGCACCCTTGACCAGCAGGAGGCCCTTCTCGGCGTCAACCGCGTGAACCTTGAGGTTCATGACGGTGACGCGCTCTCCACCCATACGACCGGCCATGCGCATGCCCTTGAAGACACGGCTCGGGGTCGAGGAAGCACCGATGGAACCGGGCTTGCGGTGGTTACGGTGTGAACCGTGCGAAGCGGAAACACCCTTGAAGTTGTGGCGCTTCATGACACCGGCGAAGCCCTTGCCCTTGCTGGTGCCCATGACATCGACCTTGGTGCCGGCAACGAAGACACCGTCAACGGTGAGTTCCTGGCCCAGGGTGTAGTCAGCGGCATCCGCGGTGCGGAGCTCGGTGAGGTGACGGCGCGGCGTGACGCCGGCCTTGTCGAAGTGGCCTGCGGCCGGCTTGTTCACCTTGCGCGGGTCGATGGCGCCTGCAGCGATCTGAACGCCGGCGTAGCCGTCGATCTCCTTGCTGCGGATCTGGGTCACAACGTTCGGCGAGATCTCGATGACGGTGACGGGTACGAGCTTGTTGTTCTCGTCCCACACCTGGGTCATGCCGAGCTTCTTGCCGAGCAGACCCTTGGTGGTCTTGGTATCGGAGTAAGACATACCGGCCCCTACAGCTTGATCTCGATGTTGACGTCTGCCGGGAGGTCGAGACGCATAAGCGAGTCGACGGCCTTCGGCGTCGGGTCAATGATGTCGATCAGACGCTTGTGGGTGCGCATTTCAAAGTGCTCCCGGCTGTCCTTGTACTTGTGAGGGGAACGGATGACACACACCACGTTCTTCTCGGTCGGAAGCGGCACGGGGCCGACGACGGTGGCACCCGCACGGGTGACTGTGTCGACGATCTTGCGCGCCGAGGTGTCGATGACCTCGTGGTCGTACGACTTAAGCCGAATGCGGATTTTCTGTCCCGCCATGTCGAACTCTCTCTCTGTCAAGGCTTCTTACATCCCGAAGGCTGCATTGGACGCCGTAGTAGCACTACTGCTGAAGCACCACTGTTCTTCTGTCAATTTCAGCTCACACCGAAGGATCGGTCTTCGCTAAGGCCAACTCCCGCGCACCGGCGAACCGGAGGGCGGACGTGGTTCTACCCACATCTTTTGGAGAGTTGATTCAAGCTGTGCTCTGCTACCCGCGGCCTAACCTGGACTCCCCTGGGGAGCGGTTATGCACTGCCTGGCAGTGATTCCAGCCGCTGCGCAGAACGCGGGCCGAAAGTGTTGAACTAGAAGAGTCTGCCACACGGTTGATGCTTTCTGCAACCCGGGCGTGTCGCTTTGGGCGTGTCCCTCTCGCCCAATGCCCGCCCGGGAGTCGCGCGACGACGGTGCGGGCGCGGGAACCCGCGCGCCGATGTGCATTCCTGCGAGTTTCTCCCGAATCTCGCGTTGCGCGGGTGGCGCGCCGCTGCGCGGGTGGCGCACGTCCCGCGCAGCGGCGTATTACCCGCGATTCAGCCGCGAAGGTCCGACCGGAAGCCCGAGCTGGAGCAAACGCGCCCGTAGCCGGTACTGATTCAGCCCGGTGGCGGTGTCCCAGCGTGTGAACGCACGTACCTGTCGCCGGATGCCGTCCTCCCGCAGCTTCTCCGCGTACACCACCTCGGCCGGCGTCCGCCCCCCGAGCATCACCGGGTCGAAGTATTTGCCTGCACCGTCGCACTCGCCGACGCAGTCGTAGTCCCGCCAGAAGAAGTCCGTTTCCACGGCTCGGCCGTCAACCTCGAAGCGATGCTGGAGTTCCGGGGCCGGGAATCCGCTCAGCGCGATGTTGACGCGGCTCCCCGATTCGCTGGAGGATCCGGACAGGTGGGTGCCGAAGTCGATGATTGCGCGCGCCCGAACGGATCCTCGGAAGGGAAGCATCCTTTCCCAGGTGTCAAATAGCTCCTCCCTGGTCGTCAAAGGGAGCACTCGGCCGAAGCGGTCGACTGCGAGCGCACGATCGACCGCCGCGACCGCCGACTTCAGATCCATGGTGGCGGCGAGATCGACGACCGTTCGCCCGACGGTCGTCAGGAGCACTCCATCGCGTTCGGTCACGTCTGCCTCGTGAATGCCCAATGCGTGCTTTCGAATCCCGGGATCAGACCGACCGCCGGCCGCGCGTTCGATCAGGAAGTGGACCTCCCGCGGCCATGGCACAAGAATCGGCAGCCCCCAGAGGACCGCGGCAGATTGATGGGATACCGGCGGGGAGCCCCTGCGGGCCAGCGCGGCACCGCGCACCCGAAGCTCGTACTGCTGGTCCGGCGTGAACTCCCGCCAGCGAGCAGCAACGATGTACTGCCCGCGGTAGAACCGATATAGGTGCCCACGCCCAGCCAGGCGACGCAGACGAAGGTCTTCGCCGAGGGCCCCGCTGAGGTCGGAGGCGAGCACGAGGCCGTCGGTGAGGGCGTCTGCGTCATTCGGCTCGAGCATCCGTTCAGTCTGTTCGACGGACACGCACGCCGAGTGGGTACGGCGCCAATCGGGTGGAGGATCCCCATGCGCGCCCACTGGGGAGGACTCCCGTCCGCCCGAGTTACGCGGGCGTTGCGCCCGTGCGCGGGCGGCGCAACGCCCGCGTAGCGGCGCACTACCCGCGCTCGGCCCGGCTGCCGCTATTCGTTGCCGACCTTCTTGTCGGCTGCGTCGCGGGCGCCCTCGATCTGTTCGTCGAACTTGCCGCCCGTGACCTTCTTGACGGCATCCGCTGTTCCGCCGAGCAGCTTGTCGCTGATGTCCTCGGCCTGCTGGCTGTTCAGCGCTTCCTTGACCTTGTTGTCGTCCAGGAATTCCTGGGCCTTCCTGGTGATGTCCTCGAGTCCCACGATCGCTCCTCCGGTGTCGGCCGCCCTGCGCGGCTCATCCCGTCAAAACTAGAACGACGCTGCGACCGGCGCAATGCCCCGACCCTTGGCACACAAGCCGGGCACGCAGCCGGGCACACAAAAAGGGGCCGGGCCCGAAGGCCCGACCCCTTTCGGATCGACTAGCTCAGCATGCGAGCCGGCAGAAGGTTGTTACTTGAGTACCTTGGTGACAGTTCCGGCGCCGACGGTGCGGCCACCTTCACGGATAGCAAAGCCGAGGCCCTCTTCCATGGCGATCGGCTGAATCAGCGTGACCGTCATGTCGGTGGTGTCGCCGGGCATGACCATCTCGGTGCCCTCGGGCAGCGTGATGACGCCGGTGACGTCCGTGGTGCGGAAGTAGAACTGCGGGCGGTAGTTGGCGTAGAACGGGTTGTGACGGCCACCCTCATCCTTTGACAGGATGTAGGCGGTGCCCTCGAACTCGGTGTGCGGCGTAACCGAACCCGGCTTGACGACGACCTGGCCGCGCTCGACGTCTTCGCGCTTGGTGCCACGAAGAAGAAGACCACAGTTCTCGCCGGCCCACGCCTCGTCGAGCTGCTTGTGGAACATCTCGATACCAGTGACCGTGGTCTTCTGCGTCGGGCGGATGCCGACGATCTCGACCTCGGAGTTGATCTTGAGGGTTCCACGCTCGGCGCGGCCGGTGACAACGGTTCCACGACCGGTGATCGTGAAGACGTCCTCGACGGGCATGAGGAACGGCTTGTCCTTGTCGCGGACGGGGTCCGGGATGAAGTCGTCGACAGCCTTCATGAGCTCAAGGATGTTCGCGGTCCACTTGGGGTCGCCCTCGAGCGCCTTGAGTGCAGAGACGCGCACGACGGGAGCGTTGTCCCCGTCGAAGCCCTGGGCGGAGAGGAGCTCGCGAACCTCGAGCTCAACGAGCTCAAGGATCTCTTCGTCATCGACCATGTCGGACTTGTTCAGCGCGACCATCAGGGACGGCACGCCGACCTGCTTGGCGAGAAGAACGTGCTCGCGGGTCTGAGCCATCGGGCCGTCAGTAGCGGCAACCACCAGGATTGCGCCGTCCATCTGAGCAGCACCGGTGATCATGTTCTTGATGTAGTCAGCGTGGCCCGGGGCGTCAACGTGTGCGTAGTGACGCTTCTCGGTCTCGTACTCAACATGCGAGATGTTGATCGTGATGCCGCGCTGGCGCTCTTCGGGAGCGGAGTCGATCGACGCGAAGTCGCGCTGAACGTTGGTCTTGGACGGATACGTGTCGGCAAGGACCTTTGAGATCGCTGCAGTCAGCGTGGTCTTTCCGTGGTCAACGTGACCGATCGTTCCGATGTTTACGTGCGGCTTGGTCCGCTCGAACTTGGCCTTGGCCACTGTAGGTCCTCCTCAGGATCCTCGTGCAGTCCACCGGCCGCTTTTCACGGCGACCGGTGACGCTGCTGGAGATGTGTCTACTTATGTTACTTGGGCCAGGCGGCCTAAGCGATTCGGCCCGAAGGCCAGGGGTTGGGCTATTCGCCCTTGTTCTTCTGGATGATCTCGTCGGCGACAGCCCTCGGGACCTCCGCATAGCTCTCGAAAGTCATCGAGTACACGGCGCGGCCGGAGGTCTTCGACCTCAGGTCACCGATGTATCCGAACATCTCCGAGAGGGGCACGTGGGCGCGAATTACCTTCACGCCCTGCGCGTCCTCCATGGTCTGGATCTGCCCGCGACGCGAGTTGAGGTCTCCGATGACGTCTCCCATGTATTCCTCAGGGGTACGCACCTCGACGGCCATCAACGGCTCGAGCAGAACGGGGTTTGCCTTGCGAACGGCTTCCTTGAAGCCCATCGATCCGGCAATCTTGAACGCCATCTCCGAGGAGTCGACGTCGTGAGCAGCACCGTCGAGCAGACTCGCGCGGACGCCGACCATCGGGTAGCCGGCCAGGACGCCAACGTGCAGCGCGTCCTGGATACCAGCGTCGACCGACGGAATGTACTCGCGCGGGATGCGGCCGCCGGTGACCTTGTTCACGAACTCGTACGTCTTGTCGACGGTGATTTCCATCGGCTCGAGTGCGATCTGGATCTTCGCGAACTGGCCGGAACCACCGGTCTGCTTCTTGTGCGTGTAGTCGTGACGCTCAACCGACTTGCGGATGGTCTCACGGTAGGCAACCTGCGGCTTGCCGACGTTCGCCTCAACGTTGAATTCACGCTTCATGCGATCGACGAGGATGTCGAGGTGAAGTTCACCCATTCCCTTGATCACCGTCTGGCCAGTTTCCTGGTTCTGCTCGGTGCGGAAGGTGGGGTCTTCTTCGGCCAGCTTCTGGATCGCGAGACCCAGCTTTTCCTGGTCCTGCTTCGTCTTCGGCTCGATGGCAACCTCGATGACCGGCTCCGGGAACGTCATCGACTCGAGCACGACCTGTGAGTTCGGGTCGCACAGGGTGTCGCCCGTGGTCGTGTCCTTGAGGCCGATGACCGCGTAGATGTGACCGGCGGTCACGAAGGCCACCGGGTTCTCCTTGTTGGCGTGCATCTGGAAGATCTTGCCGATGCGCTCCTTCTTGCCCTTGGTCGAGTTGATGACCTGGGCTCCGGAGTCGAGGCGGCCGGAGTACACGCGCACGTAGGTCAGGCGACCGAAGAACGGGTGCACGGCAACCTTGAAGGCGAGAGCGGTGAACGGCTCGTCGGCATCCGGGTGACGCATGACGACCTTCTCTTCGTCGCGTGCGTCGTGCGCCTCAATGGCGGGCACGTCGAGCGGCGTCGGGAGGTAGTCAACGACTGCGTCGAGCATCGGCTGGACGCCGCGGTTCTTGAACGCGGAACCGCAGAGAACCGGGTAGATCTCGCTGTTGACGGTGAGCTTGCGGATGGCGCCCTTGATCTCGGCGACAGTCAGCTCTTCGCCGGCGAAGTAACGCTCCATGAGGTCATCGTCGGTTTCGGCGACGGTCTCGAGGAGGAGCTTGCGGTACTCGGCAGCCTTCTCAACGAGGTCGGCGGGGATCTCTTCGATGGCGTACTTGGCGCCCATCTCGACGTCACCCTTGGAGTCGCCGCGCCAGGTCAGTGCACGCATCTGGACGAGGTCGACAACACCCTCGAAGTTCGACTCTTCACCAATGGGCAGCTGGATGACCAGCGGCTTTGCGCCGAGGCGCTTGATGATCGTGTCGACCGTGAAGTAGAAGTCGGCGCCGAGCTTGTCCATCTTGTTGACGAAGCAAATGCGGGGCACGTCGTACTTGTCGGCCTGGCGCCAGACGGTCTCGGACTGGGGCTCAACGCCCTCCTTGCCGTCGAACACGGCGACGGCGCCGTCGAGGACGCGGAGCGAACGCTCCACCTCGACGGTGAAGTCAACGTGACCGGGGGTGTCAATGATGTTGATCTGGTTGTTGTCCCAGAAACACGTCGTCGCAGCAGACGTGATCGTGATGCCGCGCTCCTGCTCCTGCGCCATCCAGTCCATCGTCGAGGCGCCGTCGTGGGTCTCGCCGATCTTGTGGTTGACACCCGTGTAGAACAGGATGCGCTCGGTCGTGGTGGTCTTGCCGGCATCAATGTGCGCCATGATGCCAATATTGCGGACCTTGCTCAGGTCGGTCAGCACGTCAAGTGCCACGGGAGTCCTCCGGAAGTCTGTGGTTTGGTGGGGCTAAACAAGCACGGTGATCGAGCTTGTCGAGATCTGTGACCTCGACAAGCTCGATCATCGAAACGACTACCAGCGGTAGTGTGCGAAGGCCTTGTTCGCCTCAGCCATCTTGTGAGTGTCTTCGCGACGCTTCACCGCGGCGCCGAGGCCGTTGGATGCGTCGAGAATCTCGTTGGTGAGACGCTCGGTCATGGTCTTCTCGCGACGCGCCTTCGCGTAGCTGGTCAACCAGCGGAGGGCCAGGGTGTTGGCGCGGTGAGGCTTGACCTCAACCGGCACCTGGTACGTGGAGCCACCGACGCGGCGCGAACGCACCTCGAGGGTCGGGCGCACGTTGTCGAGTGCCTTCTTCAGCGTGACAACGGCATCCGCGTTGTTCTTGGCGGTGACTCCTTCGAGTGCGTCGTAAACGATGCGCTCGGCGAGCCCCTTCTTGCCGTCGAGGAGGATCTTGTTGACCAGCTGGCTGACGATGGGAGCACCGTAAACCGGGTCAGCGATAACGGGACGCTTGGGCGCTGGGCCTTTACGAGGCATTACTTCTTCTCCATCTTGGCGCCGTAACGGCTACGAGCCTGCTTGCGGTTCTTGACGGCCTGGGTGTCCAGTGCGCCGCGAACGATCTTGTAACGAACACCCGGGAGGTCCTTAACGCGACCGCCGCGGACGAGCACCATCGAGTGCTCCTGCAGGTTGTGACCCTCGCCTGGGATGTAGGCGGTGACCTCGGTACCGTTCGACAGCTTGACGCGGGCGACCTTGCGAAGAGCCGAGTTCGGCTTCTTCGGGGTGGTGGTGTAGACACGGGTGCAAACGCCGCGCTGCTGTGGGTTGGACTTCAGGGCGGGAGCCTTGGTCTTGGTGACCTTGGGGCTGCGGCCCTTTCTGACCAACTGCTGAATGGTGGGCACTAATTACTCCTTGATATAACTGCACGGTGACAGCTCATTGATGGCTAGCATTCGTTCCGCACGTCTCCGGGCGAATCGAGTTCATCTGGACCCACCAGCGCGCGGAACGTGTTTCCGCGATTCAGGTGGGTATGCCGTGGGGGCTGCTCGGAGAGCAAACCCTGAGTGCATGTTCTTGTCGACGGCATAGTTCAACCGCACGACAAAGCGCACACCCCAAAATACTAACCCGCGCCTGCCCACCCGGTCAAATGGATGCCGCTGATCGAGCTTGTCGAGATCCCGCTACCCGCTGCTCGGCCAGAGCGGCGAATCCAGCGCACTCTCCAGGTCGGCGAGCAGCGCCTTCACCTGCGGTTCGACGTACTCGGAGACCGCCCTGTGGATCCGTTCGCGGTGCTCGGCGAGTTCGGCGCAGACCCGCTTGCCCACGAGGATCGCGTAGTCGTCGGCGAGCTTCAGTTCGGCGCGGATGGCCGCCTTCTCCTCAAGTGAGAGCTGCGGGGGCGGTGGCTGAACGTCGACGGGTTCCTCGGCGTTGGCGAGTTCGCCGAAGGTGAAGAGGTACGGGGCATCCGGGGCTGCCGGCGGGTCGAGGTCGAGGCCCTTGAACTCGGGCTCGAGCCCCTCGGCCGGCCGGTATTCCGTGGAGGCCTTGCGAGCCTCATTGAGGCGGAGCTCCCGGCTGAGCAGCGGCAGGTTGCGGTCGGTGTACTCATCCACCGACGCATCGATCACGAGTTTCATGCGCATCGAGAGCGCGTGCTGCACCGCGTGAGGGACATCCGTGGCCAGGCCGGCGGCGGCGACAATCGGCGACCCGAAGCACTGCCGGCAGAGCCTGGCGCGGCCTCGGTGCGTGCCGGGGCGCCAGCGGGGAACCCAACGCAGCCAGTTGTCAACCTCGTGGCTGACGCGCGACTCGATGGACCCTTCCATGGATACTGAGGATACTCCCTACGGCTACTCGCCGCGGCGTTCCCACGGCCACAGCGGGCGACCGTTTTCGCCCACGCGGGCCGCGAGGATCCAGGAGTAGACGAGCACGACGATGAAGGCGAGGATGCCGGTCGCCGCGGCGTAGGGGCCGAGCAGCATCGATGACGCGAAGGTGAGCATATTGATCGACTGCCCCTCCCCTACCGCGTAGAGCACGGCGCCGGCGACAACGAAGGCGGCCACGGCGGCCAGGCCGGTGCCGACGGCGAATCCGACCGCGATCCGCTGCCGCTCCGGCGGCGTGTTCACGCCGAGCACGAGCAGGAGGATGAAGACGAGCAGCACGGCCGTTCCGGTCATGCCGGGCCCGACGAGGGGCCCGGCATCCGGCTGGGTGATGACATCCGTGTTGGTGGCCAGGCTGATCAGGCCGAAGGCGGCGACGACCAGCGCGAGGTAGAGCACCGCCGTGAAGACGGCGAGGATCGTCGCGTATTTCTGGTAGTCCCGCACAAGGCCGAGCTTAGGCCGAATGGGTGAGCTGCGGACCTTCGGCGAGCTGGCGCTCGTACTCGGCGCGGGTCTCGGCGTTGCGGGCGGTGACGGAGCGTCCGCTGCGCGCGATCCAGGCACCGGCCCAGATCGGCACCTCGCGGGCGATGACCGCCGCGGCGATGGCGAGCGGGTTCAGCCAGAGCGTGTTGACGAACCGCACGGCCTCATCCGGGGAGTAGTTCCACGCCTGCACGGTGAGCAGGGCTCCACCGATGTAGGAGAAGTACACGACGGCCGCGACCACGAAGCCGAAGAGCACGTAGGCCCACCAGCCGCCGCGGTTGACGAGGGCGACGAGCACCGCCAGGGCGATGAAGAAGAACAGGACCGGGATGTAGAACACGGGCCGGATGACGAACTCGGTGAACCGTGCGGTCGCTTCGGCTGCGCTGTCGACGTTGACGCCGACGACGATCATGGCGACGAGCGCGTAGAGGGCTGCGTAGACGACCGTTGCGAGCGCGGCAACGAGGACGCCGGTGGCGCGGTTGCCGCGGTTGCGCGGGGGTGTGGGGGCCTGCACGTAGATGGGCTGCTGGGTGGCCGTCTGGGTTGCGGCCGCAGCGGGGACGTACTCGGGGTGCTCGCCGCGCGGCGTGTATTCGGGGGCGGCGGGCGCTGTCGGGGCCGCTGCGGTATCGGATGCAGCTGCCGCGGTGCCGACCGTGGCGGCGGGCCGGTAGGCCTCGTGCGTGAGGGGCTGGTCCTCCGCGGTTTCGTTGCGGTAGTCGGACGTGGCCTCCGGCTCGGAGGCGGCGGCGTGCGAGCCCGTTCCGGTGTAGCCGTTCGGGTCGGTCTCGGTGGTGGCGTGGTGCTCATCGGAGTGCTGCTCGGTGGCGTGTTCTTCAGCAGACTCCGGGGAGTCGGCGGGCTCGCGAGCCTCGCCGGCGTCCGACGGGTTCTCGTCCCGGTTCTGGTCGTTCCGGTTGCCGTTGTTGGGCGTGGTGTCGCTCATGCTGCGCTCCTCGTGGCCTGGGCCGTAGTTCTCTGCAGCAACTGTAGCAACGCGCACGCCCCGATCAGCGGACTGCTGGGCGCGCGGCGCGCCTAACCCGTCTCGACCAGCGCATCCGCGGTCGGGTCGAGCAGCACGTAGACGAAGGCGGTGATCGTGCCGGTCACGTTGCCGGAGTCTTCTTCCTCCGAGGTCTTGAACGTGGTCACCATGACCAGTCGCTTGCCCTTCTGCAGCCCCGCGACAAAGGTGAGCACGTCGTCGTAGCGACCGTTGACCTCGAGCGAGATGGGTACAGCGACGAAGTTCTGCGCCGTCACCAGCGGATTCACGACCGGGGCAGGAACCGCGGCGGCCGCCGCCGCTTCTGCCGCGGCAGCTGCTGTAGCGGCCGCGTCGACAGGTGCCGCGGCTGCGGCATCGCCCGTAGCGGCGCCATCGGCCGGCGCAACCTCGGCGGCCGGGGCTGCGACGACGGGCACATACGGCTGGGCGTCGCTGACTGTGATCTGGGTGAGCGCGACCCTGTGCTTCTCGGCCATCGTGCCGAGCTGGCCGACGAACGCCGGCATGTCCGGCCCGCTGGGTACGGACTCCCGAAGGCCCGCGAGCTCGTCGCGGAGGTCGTCGATGCTCTCGAACTGTTCTTTGAGCGTCACCAACTGGGCCTCGAGATCGGTGTTCTGCGTCTCCACTGTCTCCTGCTGAGCTTTGGCCTCCCGCGCTTCGCTGAGCTTGGGCGAGATGCCGAGCATCCAGCCCAACACGGCGACGATGCCGATCAGAAGAACCGCTCCGAGCACCCACAACCTGTTCATATTCATGACTACTTCTCCTCGGTTTCGGCGAAGCGGTTGGAGTACGCGCCTTCATTGATGTGCAGGGTGAGGTCGACCTGGTACGCGCCCGTGTCGGAGCGCCTGATTGAGGTCGGCGAGCCATCTGCATAACCTGGCAGGGCTTTCATCTCCTCGAGCCAGTCGGGGACCGTCGGCAGGCCGGGGCTGGTCATCGTGATCATGATGGTGGCGATCCGCGCCGCTTGCAGGGGAACGGTCGGCTGCTCGAAGAGCACGAGCGGCGACGCCGCGCTGATGTCGACGGTGTCGATCGTCACGTCCGACGGCAGCACCCGGCGGATCTTCTCGAGATACGCTTTCCAGTCGACCTCGGTCGAGGCGCCCACCTGGCGTGCGGCCATCGACAGGTCGACGTCATCCTGCACCTGGCGCACCTCCACGAACTTGGCCTGCTCGGCCAGCAGTTCGGTCGTGCGCTGCTGCACGGAGGCGAGCTTCGCCTGGCTCGCGGCGGCCTGCCAGAACGCCACGCCCGCCCCGGCGGCCACGAGCACGACGATTGCGACGACGGCAAAGCCGAGGTTCCTGCGGAGGATCCTGCCGCGCTGCCTGTCCTTGACGATGGGAGGCAGCAGGTCGACCCGCGGCTCCCCGCCGATGATCAGTTCGTCGGTTGCGGATGTGCGGCTCATGCTTTACTCCCCAGCGCCAGGCCCAGCGCGACCAGGAATGCGCCCCTGGTCTGCGTCAAGGCAGTTGCGTCCACGCCGCGACCGAGGGCCACGGACCCGATCGATTCCGGAGCCACAACCGGAAGCCTCGTCATCTCCCCGAGCGCCTCGGCGAACCCGCCCAGTTGCGCTCCGCCGCCGGTGAGCACGATGCGGGTCACCGTGAGGTGGTCGCGTGTGTTGGTGAAATAGTTGACGGTGTTCCGCAGGCTGTTGAGCAGCTCGGTCGTGACCTCGCGGATGATCGTGACGGCCGCGTGGTGTTCGGGCAGGGCGCCCGCCGGGGAGAGGCCAAGGCTCCTCTTCATGGCCGCTGCCTGTTCGGCGTCGATGGCCAGACGAACGGTGAGCGCCTGGGTGAGGTCGTCGCCCCCGGTCGGGATCAGGCGCACGAACTGGGGCACGCCGGCGATCGTGATGACCACGCTCGTCGTTCCGGCGCCGACGTCGATCTGCACGACCGCTCCATCCGTGTTCTCGCCGCGGTGGATGGCGCGGCTGAGCGCGAACGGGATGAGGTCGACTTCGACGGGTGTCAGCCCGGCGAGCTCGGCTGCGAGCACATTGCCGAGCACCGCTTCTTTCACCGCCGCGATCAGCAGGCCATTGACCTGCGGGCCGTTCTCTCCGTCGCTCTCGGAGATCGGGTAGAAGTCGAGCAGCGCGTCGGAGACCGGAACGGGCAGCATGTCCTGCACCTGGAAGGGCAGCGCCTCGCGGATGTGCTTCATCGAGGCCTTGGGCACCGCGAGGTCCCGAGCGAGCACCCGGTGGTTGCCCATGCCGAGCACGACGTTTTTGCTCTTGAACCCCCCGGCTGACCATAACTGCTTGATGGCGGCCGCGACCGTATTCGGTTCGACGACCTCGCCGCGGCTGACGGCGCCGCCGGGCAGGGCCACCTCATGGAAGCGCACGAGCGTTGGCTTCGCCTTGCCGGCGTCGCTCACTTCTACGGCGCGCACCGCGGCGCTGCCGATGTCGATCCCTACGACGCTGGTCGTCATGGCTTCTCCCCCGCTAGTCGTGTCGTCATGCCAAACCAAAGAGTGACAGGTACCAAGTGGCGATCGTTTCGCCGCCGAAAATGCCCAGCCACGCTCCGGCCAGCATCCACGGGCCGAACGGAATACCGCTCTTCCGGTTTGCCCTGCGGGTGATGACAAGCACAAGACTAAAGACTCCGCCGAGCAGGAACGCGCTGAACGCGCCGACGGCGAGCGGAGCCCAGCCGAGCCAGCCGAGGTAGAGGCCGAGCAGCCCGGCCAGTTTCACGTCACCCAGGCCCATGCCGCCGGGGTAGATGAGCGCAAGCAACAGGTAGAGGCCGAACAGCGCCGCCCCGCCCGCAAGGGCGGTGAGCAGCCGCTCGGGCGTTCCCGCCAGGAGGGCGCCGCCGGTCAGCAGCACCGCCGCCACAGGGTACGCCGGCAGCACGATCCGGTTGGGCAGCGTGTGCGTGTCCAGGTCGATCATCGCGAGCGCCACGCTCACGGCAGCGAGATACAGAAAAGCGACCAGCGTTGCGGCGACCCCAGCGGTCGCGCTACCGGTGCTGGAGCTTGTCGACACCACGCCAGACAAGAGCCACCACGCAACGACCCCGAAGAACAGAGCAGTCCCCAGCTCCACCAGCGGATACCGCACCGAGATCCCCGCCGCACAGTCGCGGCACCTCCCGCGCAACAGCAGCCACGAAACCACCGGCACGTTGTCCCACGGTCGAATCCGGGCGCCACAACTGCCACACGCACTCGGCGGCGCGACAATCGAGCGCCCCGCAGGCAGACGGAAGATCACCACGTTCAGAAACGATCCGATGAGCGACCCGAAGACTCCGGCCACGCCAGCCAGTGCGCCAACCATCAGCTAACTCAGGTCTCGGAAGCTTGTTCGGCTTCCCAGGTGTGCGGGGATCGGCGGCGTGGGCGCCGGCCCACCGAGGTTCACGCCCGGGATACCCACCGGGGCAAAATTCATCTGGGCCTGCTGGTTGAACTGCACCTTCGCGCCGTAGAGCTGGCCGCGCCAGTTGTTGCGGTCGATCAAGATGTTGCAGGGCGTGTAGACCATAACGGACAGGGTCACGTCGGTGTTCGTCTCGTTGTTGAGGTAGATGTCCCCAGGTGGCACACAAGTCGGTGCGTGGTCTGCCGTGTTGTCGGGCACAATCAGCCAGAGCTTCCGGCTGCCTCCAACCCCCGTCGCCTCGAGCTTGGTGATCGTGAAGCTCTTGGCGATGATGGCGACATTGGCATTCAGAGCGATGGGCTTGATGCTGCTCTCCGTGGTGATGCCGTTCGGGCAGTTCAGGGCGTTCACCACCGTGGGAACGACAAGGTCCTTTATCCACTCTGCTTCGAGGTTCTTGATCGAACAGCTGGCGGGCGCGCCCGCCCAGGGGATCTCGACATACCCCTGCCCCTTCCAGGTCGAGGTGGCGAACCACGCTGCCGAGGCGGGGGACGCGTAGGGATACGGCACATCCACCCAGCTCGGAATGACCGGTGCCGGCGGCGGCGTCAGGCTGCCGACGCCGGTGCGCACGGTGCCCTGCACGGCGCCCGTGGCGACGGTTGCCGTGCCGCTCGAGAGGAGGTCACCCATCACCGTGGAGCCCGCTGTGACGGTCGCGACGCTGGTTGCGGTTCCCGCCAGGATGATCGATTTCTTCACCGTGCTGCTGGACACGGTGGTGTTTCCGCCGGCCCAGATGCTGCCGTTGACGGTTCCTCCAACGGTCACGGTGCCGCTTGCGATCACGTCGCCCTGCACGGTCCCGCCGGTCAGGGTCACGTTCTTCGACGCGTGGATGGAGCCGGTGACGTCACAGTTGTTCAGGATGATGGATCCGTCGCCCGCCATGACGCTGCCGGCGATTCCCCCATTGGTCTTGCAGTCGATGTCAATGTCACCGTGCCCGACCTGGACGTCGGCCAGGATGCTGTCGGTGATGATGGGGTCGACGATGCCGAATTGGCTGTGCGTGGCCGCGAAGGTTTCCGCGTAGATCGCGGCTCCGGTCGCGGCGATCTGGGGGATGCCTGGGTAGGCGGGGATGTAGTCGTAGAGGGCTTCGACCTTCTCCGTGTCCCCCGACGTGGCACCGGCGACTCCGTTGGCCTCGGCATACCCGGTGGACCGGATGCGCACCTGCGACGTCGTAGTCGTGGGACACCCTGCCGTCCAGCCCGCGCCCGCCTGATACTCGATGACTGCGCTGTACTTCGGAACCGCCCCGACCGCGGACGTGTACACGTGACTGACCGCGGCACAGCTGCCGGCGGTCTGGAGACCAACCGCGGCGACGTCGACGCCCGCCTCTGCCGCAGCCCTGGCTTGCACGGAGGCGCGGCTGCTGCTGGTGACACCCAAGCTATTGACGGTGGCCGCGGTAACCGTCATGCCTATTACGAGGGTCACCGCCATGACGCCCAGCACTGCCATCAGCGCGCTCCCGCGCTCCTTGCGCTGAAGACGGTCCAGTCCAGCGGCTAGAAACATGGGAGGCTCACTTCCACTCCGGTCGCCGGCACGGGCTGCCGACTGTGTAACGAGGTTTCGATGCGTAGGGGCTGACCTTTGCCTGAGTCGACGTCGAGCTTGAGGACGACGGTTCGGCCACTACCACCGAACACTGGGAAGCCTGCGACCGGCGCCATTCCGTCCCCGATAAGGGTCCAGGTCGCGATGTTTGCGGTTGTGGTGGGGATGAGGTCCGGTGAACTCGTGGATCGAATTTGGCCGTTTTGGAAGGACCAGGCCTGGCAGAACCAGCTCTCGGTGCTCGCGGTCCCGGCAGTTCGGACGATCAGGACTTGGGGAACGGCCCCGGCGGGACTGCGCCAAATGGAGCTGGAATTGCGAACGCCCTGGCCTACAGACTTCGAGACAAGCTGGCCCGTGCTGCTCGACTGGGCCGCATCGCGCACCGTGCGCTCAGCAGTGAGGGAATTGATGAGGAGACTACCCACGACCAGAAGCACGACGACTGCGAGCACCATGTAGATCAGCAGCTCGATGAGGCTGAAGCCGACCTCTGCGGATTCGCGCCCCGACACCCCACTGCGCGAGGGCATCAGGGCGCCCTCAGGTAGATTCGCGTGCTGGCGGTCTGGGCAGGCGCAGTCGACCCGACAACCGAAACGGACACGATGACCTTTACGGTGGTCGGATAGGCGACCACCGCGGAGCAGGACTCCACATTGCGCGTCGGTTGATAGCTGACTCCGCGCGCGTCAGGAGGAACGACGGCCAGGGATGCACTCCCAAAAGCGGTGATGAGAGAACAGGTGTCGCCCGCCGCGCGGGCTTGCTCCATTTGCTGGTTGACCAACTGGGTCGCCGTGGCGATGGTCGAGTTGCGAACGGAAGTCTGCAGAGAGGTGACGAGAAGAGGGAGAAACGCGACGGACAGAAGGCCGAGCAGGAACATTGAGACGACAATTTCTATCAGGCCGAACCCAGCTTCGCACGGTCCGCGGTTGACCCGCAGTCGCTTGTTCACGCGCCGACCCCTTCCTGAGGATTGAGAGTGCGTTGAATGGCAAAAACGGCGGTGGAGCGTCACTTCAACGACGCCCCACCGCCAAAGGGTCCGATTCCTCCGCGTCAGACGGGAGAGCCGGGAGCCCTGCGATCTAGGCGCAAGCTGCCTTCTTGACTCCACCGGAGTTCGTAATGCTGTATGCAACCGTCGAACCGCTGACAGCGTCGATGCAGAAGTTCGTTCCACCGGTCTTGATCAAGACGCTTGTCACATCGGCGGACTTCACAAATCCGTACGCGGTGAGATCTCCGATGGTCGTTGTACCGGCCGGGGTGTCGAGGAGCAGGCTCACATAGGCGACCTTGGCCGTCGCGAGGTCCGACTTTGCGGCCGAATCTTTGGCCTGGTTCTGCTGGCTGAGGAAGATGGGGATGGCGATGGCGGCGAGGATGCCGATGATGATGACGACGACGAGAAGCTCGATGAGCGTGAAGCCCTT
Organism: Cryobacterium sp. TMT1-2-1; assembly: GCF_004403955.1. Lineage (NCBI taxonomy): Bacteria > Bacillati > Actinomycetota > Actinomycetes > Micrococcales > Microbacteriaceae > Cryobacterium > Cryobacterium sp. TMT1-2-1. Next base: position 22,176 of record NZ_SOHC01000065.1, on the reverse strand, counting down.
TTCCTTCTGGCCGAGTTCTGAACGCTTGCGGGCAAGCGCCTCAGTGATGCTTCTGATCATGTGAGTGTCCTTTACTGGATGGGTGCTGGGAAAGGCTTTTGCGTTGCCTGAGTTGAAGCTTATGGGCCACAGCGTGGGGCAATATCCCACTTACAGGGGGTTTTCTGGCATAACGCGCCCCCAGTGAGGGGGCGGCTACTTGATGTATTCGAAGATGCTGAACATGGGCATGTACAGCGCGACGATCATGCCGCCCACGACGACTCCGATGAAGGCGATCATCAGGGGCTCGATCAGGGCGGTGAGCTGCTCGGCCGTGGACTGCACCTCCTGGTCATAGAAGTCGGCTATCTTGCCGAGCATCTGCTCCAGGGCGCCGGCATCTTCACCGACGGCGATCATCTGAGTGACCATGGCGGGGAAGACCGGCTCGAGGCTCAGCGGACCGGCAATCGACTTCCCTTGTCGCACGGACTCCTGCACCTTACGCACGGCAGACTCGACTACCCAGTTGCCTGATGTCTCGCCGACGATGTTCAGTGCCGCCAGGATGGGGACACCCGCGCCGATCATCGTCGAGAAGTTGCGGCTGAACCGCGCGATGGCCAGCTTGGTCATCAACGGGCCGAAAACGGGGAGCTTCAAAATGATCGGGTCCAAGATCTTGCGTACGACTTCTGTGTTCTTGTTCTTGCGCCACCACACGGCAAAAACGATTCCGCCGACTATGAGCAAGGGGAGCAGCCACACCATTGCTTGAGAGAGCACGACAAGAACTTGAGTCGGCAGCGGCAATTGTCCGCCAAGGTTCTTGAACATCTTCTCGAAGACCGGAACGATAAACGTGAGCATGCCGATCACGGCAACCACAGCCATGATGAGCACGATCGTCGGGTAGGCCATCGCCGACTTGATGGTGTCGCGAAGTTTGCCCTCCGATTCGAAGTTACCGGCGACCGAGTTGAGCGAGTTCTCAAGGAACCCGCCGGTTTCGCCCGCCTTAACTAGGTTGATCATGATCGGCGGGAAGACCGTGTTGTGTTTGTCCATCGCCTCTGACAGGGAGACACCGGATTCGACGTCGTTCCGAATCGACGTGAGGATTCGGGCGAGCTCCTTGTTCTCAGTCTGCTCCGAGAGGATGTTCAGCGTACGGAGCAGCGACAGCCCGGCAGAGGTCATCGTGGCCATCTGGCGGCTCATGATCGCGAGGTCCTTGAGCCCGACACCCTTGCCGAAGCCGGGGATCTTGATCTCCATGCTGAGGCCGGTGCCCACAGCGACTTCCGACACGCTGATGGGCGACAGCCCCATGGTGCGCATGCGTCCCATCGCCGCAGCCTCGGATGCGGCATCCAGTCGTCCCTTGACGACCTTGCCGGCCGCGTTCCGGCCCTTGTACGCGAAGGCCAGGGTCGAGGGCACCTACTTGCCCTTGGGCGAGAAGGAGTCGCCGAAGTCGATGCCGCCGGCCATGGGATCGTCGGAGGGGTCGACCCGGCGAATGAGCTGGGCGAGGCCCTCCAGGTCCTGGGCCTTTTCCTCCGCCGAGTGGCGAGTGATCAAGCCGCTGTTGACGAGCTCGGCCAGGTGCTGGTCCATGGTGTGCATGCCCTGGCTGCGACCGGCCTGCATCGAGGAGGCGATCTGGTAGGTCTTGCCCTCGCGGATCAGGTTGGCGATGGCCGAGGTCGTGACGAGCACCTCGGTGGCCACCACACGCCCGCCGCCGACCTTCTTCACCAGGGTCTGGCAGACGACGCCCTGCAACGTCGCCGCGAGCTGCGCCCGTACCTGGCCCTGCTGGTGCGGCGGGAAGACGTCGATGATGCGGTCGATCGTCTGCGCGGCCGACTGGGTGTGCAGCGTGGCGTAGACGAGGTGGCCGGTCTCTGCGGCGGTCAGGGCCACCGAGATCGTCTCCAGGTCGCGCAGCTCGCCGATCAGGATGACGTCGGGGTCCTGCCGCAGCACGTGCTTGAGCGCAGCGGCGAAGCTGTGCGTGTCGCTGCCGACCTCGCGCTGGTTGACCAGCGACTTCTGGTGCCGGTGCAGGAACTCGATCGGGTCTTCGACCGTGACGATGTGGTCGGCCCGTGTGCGGTTGACCAGGTCGACGAGCGCGGCGAGCGTGGTCGACTTGCCCGAACCGGTGGGGCCGGTGACGAGCACGAGGCCACGCGGGATCGCAGCGAACTGGGCGACCGACTCGGGCACGCCGAGGTCTTTCAGCTGCTTGATCTCGCGCGGGATCAGCCGGAAGGCGCCTCCGATCGAGCTGCGCTGCTGGTAGTAGTTCACGCGGAACCGCGCCCCGCCGGCGGTGTAGGCGAAGTCGAGTTCGAGTTCACGCTCGAACTCCTCCCGCTGCGCCGGAGTCAGGATGCTCTGCAGTGCCGAAAAGACCTTGTCGCGCATCCACTTGGTCGAGCCGTCGATGGGCCGGAGGCCGCCGTCGAGGCGGATGCTCGGCGGCGCGCCGACCGTGATGTGCAGGTCGGAGGCGTTGAGGTCGAGCACCTCGGCGAGGGCGCCCATGAGGTCAGGGTCGGGCGCGTTGGTGTCGCCCGCGCGGGTGCGGCGGGGGCGTTCGGCGAAGGTGACGATGTCTGCCTCGGCGACGCCCTCGAACTGGCCGAGCGGCACCTCGGGGGTCGTCACCGACGGCACTGACGGCACCGGCAGGCGCAGGGTGGGCGGGTCGAAGTCGATGACGCCGGAGGCCGACTGTCTTTCCGCGTGGCCTTCCGCACGGCTGTCCGTGTGGGTCTCCATCCGGGCCGCGGCCTGGGCGGCAGCAGCGGCCATGGCCTCCGCGAGCCCGGACTCGGTTTCGGGCTCGCTGAGGCTCCAGCTGGCCGCCGTGGTGCCCGGCGGCGTGACCGGAATCTCGTAGATGGGCTGGTTCATGCGGATTTCCCCTTCGGCACTATGCGACCACCCGGAGAATTTCCTCGATGGACGTCAAACCAAGTCGAACTTTCGCCCAACCATCTTCACGCAGCGTGAGCATCCCCTGCTCGCACGCGGCCCTGGAGATGTCCGCGCTCGACGCGCGGGCAACCGTGAGGCGTTCGATCTCTTCCGAAACCGTCATGACCTCGTGCACGGCGACGCGCCCTCGGTAGCCGGTGTTGGAACAGCTCGCGCATCCGACCGGCTTGTACAGCGTCGGCAGCGGGAGATTCGGATCGAAGCGTATGCCCAGGCTTTGCAGCTCGGACGCGTCATGCTCGCCGGGCGCCTTGCAACGCGGGCAGAGGCGACGCGCGAGCCGCTGGGCCACGACGCAGTCGAGCGCGGAGCCGACCAGGAACGGCTCGATCCCCATCTCGGTGAGGCGAGTGATCGCGCTGGGCGCGTTGTTGGTGTGCAGAGTGGAGAGCACGAGGTGGCCGGTGAGGGCTGCCTCGATCGCGATCTGCGCCGTCTCGTGGTCGCGGATCTCACCGAGCAGCACGACGTCGGGGTCTGAACGCAGGATCGAGCGCAGGGCGCTGGCGAAGGTGAGGCCGGCCTTGACGTTGACCTGCACCTGGTTGATGCCCGCCATCCGGTACTCCACCGGGTCTTCGACGGTGATCACGTTGATCTCCGGCCGGGCGACCGAGTTCAGGGTCGTGTACAGCGTCGTCGACTTGCCCGAGCCCGTGGGCCCGGTCACAAGGATCATCCCGTACGGCTTGGAGTACGCCGTCTTGTAGGCCTCGGCGTTGTACTCGAGCAGGTTGAGGGCCGAGAGGCTCATGGTGGTGCTCGCGTTGTCGAGGATTCGCATGACGATCTTCTCGCCCCACACCGTGGGCAGGGTCGCCACGCGCAGGTCGATCTTGCGGCCGCCGTGGCTGACCGACATGCGGCCGTCCTGCGGTTTGCGACGCTCGGCGATGTCGATGTCGCTCATGATCTTGAGCCGCGAGATCACGCCGTTCTGGATGCTCTTCGGCGCGGTCTGCATCTCGTGCAGCACGCCGTCGATGCGGTAACGCACGCGCAGGCTGTTCTCGGCCGGCTCGATGTGGATGTCCGAGGCCAGGTCCTGGATCGCCTGGCTGACCAACAGGTTGACGAACCGCACGATCGGGGCGTCGTCGTCGCCGGCATCGGCCAGCCCGAACGAGGAGCTTTCGATTGCGGCGTTCTCGTCCTCCAGGGTGGAGGTGAGGTCGCTGAGTTCGTCGTCGGCCCGGTGGTAGCGGGCGAGGGCGCCGAGCAGGTCGGAGCGTTCTGCGACGACCGGGACAACACGCATCCGTGCCGCTTCGCGCACGTCGTCGATGGCGAAGACGTTGCCGGGGTCGACCATGGCGAGTACGAGGTGGCCGCCGTCGATCTTGATCGGGAGCACGTTGTGGCGTCGGCAGACTGCGGCGGGAACGAGCGAGACGGCGAGCCGGTCAACCGGGTAGTCGAGCAGCTCGACGAAGGGCAGGTTCGCCTGCGCGGCGACGGCCCTGGCGAACTGGATCTCGCTGATCACGCCGCTCTTGACCAGGGCGCGCACGGCGCTCTCGTCGGCCGGATCGCCGGACATGAGGGTGTCGAGCACCTCGATGGGCAGGAGGCCGTGCAGGATCAGGATTTCGGTCAGGGTTGCCACGTTGGTACTCCCCCCGGGTCGGGCGCTGCATGCGGAACCGTCGGGCGGTGCAGGGTAAGGCTGTGCCCGGGGTGTGATTTAGCTCAAGGCTAACGGTACCGGCGGGCCGACACGCTCGACAGTCCCGCGATCTGGGGGTGAGTCGGCGCCGGATGTCCCGAGAAGCTACGCGGCCTTCCAGACATTGGCGATGATGTCGTGCGTGTAGCCGTCGGGGCCGGCGTTCGTGTACTTGGTGGCCAGCCAGATGCCGTCGCGCAGGAAGTGCGATTCGCCGAACGTTCCGGACTCCGTGGTCGTCTGGATGACGCAGCGGAGGCCCTCGAGCTCCTCGTAGCAGCGGAGGCCGGCCTCCTCGAGCCGGGCCTTGACCGCGCCGCTCTGCGCCGGTGTGACCCAGACGAGGTCGGTGACGACGCCGGTGTCGGAGCCGCCCGCCGCGGTGCCCCAGATGCAGGTCAGGTTCTCGGCCGTGTCAATGACCCTGCGGAGCGCTGCATCGTCGGATCCGTAGAGCACCTCGGCGCCGGGGGCGGTCGCCCAGGCCGGGTTCAGCACGAGGTCGCCCATGGCCTCCACCATCGACGGGCTGTAGAGCTCGTCGCAGCTGGTCGGCCGCGGCGTCCCGTCGTCGGCCACGGGCGTAGGGGTCGGAGTGATCGGCAGGGCTGTCGCGGGAGAGCTGGGCACCGGGCGCGCGGCGGGGGCATCCGGGCCGGTCGGGGTGGTCGGGCTGGTCCCCCTGGGCAGGAGGGCCAGGACCACCAGGACGACGACCGCGATCACGGCGACCGCAAGCAGCACGAAGACCCAGGGCCGCGGCGCCCCGACGGGCCGCCCGGCACCCGGCGCGCGTCGAGCTCGATCAGCGGCCACCGGTTACCCCTTCGAGATTGGCTCTACCTTATCGCTCACCGTGAACGACGGATGGCCCCCTGCCGAAGCAGGGGGCCATCCGTTGGACTAAACGCAGTACTAGTTGTACGTACCGGGCGTCGCGTCGTCAGACGAGAAGCTGTCGAAGTCGACGAAGCTCAGGTCACCCTCGGTGAACGACGCATCATCGGTGAAGATGCGGTTCGGGTAACGCTCAGCCTTGGCTTCATCCGTTGCCTCGACGTTGACGTCGCGGTAGCGGGGAAGACCGGTGCCGGCCGGGATCAACTTACCGATGATCACGTTCTCCTTGAGGCCCATCAGCGGGTCGCTCTTGCCTTCCATGGCCGCCTGGGTCAGAACCCGGGTGGTCTCCTGGAAGGAAGCGGCCGACAGCCACGACTCGGTTGCCAGCGAAGCCTTGGTGATACCCATGACTTCCTGACGAGCCGAAGCCGTCTTCTTGCCCTCGGTGAGCGCGGTGCGGTTGAGCTCGTTGTACTTCAACCGGTCAACGAGCTCGCCCGGCAGCAGGCCGGTGTCGCCGTGGTCCACAACGGTCACCTTGCGGAGCATCTGGCGAACGATGACCTCAATGTGCTTGTCGTGGATCGGCACGCCCTGCGAACGGTAGACATCCTGCACGCCACCGACGATGTGCTTCTGCACCTCGCGCACACCCTTGACTCGAAGAACTTCCTTCGGGTCGACGGCGCCGATGATGATCTGCGTGCCGAGCTCGACGTGCTGGCCGTCCTCAACGAGGAGGGTCGAACGCTTGAGCACCGGGTAGGCAATCGCTTCGTCGCCGTTGTCGGGGGTCAGGATCACCTTGCGGCTGCGGTCCGTGTCCTCGATCGTGATGCGGCCGGCGGTGTCGACGATCGGCGATGCACCCTTGGGGGTACGCGCCTCAAACAGTTCCTGCACGCGCGGCAGACCCTGGGTGATGTCGTCGGCGGATGCCGAACCACCGGTGTGGAAGGTACGCATCGTGAGCTGGGTACCCGGCTCACCGATGGACTGTGCGGCGATGATACCGACGGCCTCACCGATGTCGACGAGCAGCCCGGTGGCAAGCGAGCGGCCGTAGCAGACAGCACACACACCGACGGCCGACTCACACGTGAGCACCGAACGCACCTTGATGTTCTCAACGCCCGCTTCGACCAGCTTGCCGATGAGCACGTCGCCCACGTCGGCTCCGGCGTCTGCGACGACCTCGCCCTTGGCGTTGACCGCGGGAGCGGCCAGGCTGCGAGCGTAAACCGCGTTCTCGACGTTGGGGTGGCGAACCAGTGCCCCGGTCGAGTCGGCGACGGCGATCGGCAGCTCGAGGCCCTTGGTCGTTCCACAGTCGTCTTCGCGGATGATGACATCCTGCGAAACGTCCACGAGACGACGCGTGAGGTAACCCGAGTCGGCGGTACGAAGCGCCGTGTCGGCCAGACCCTTACGAGCACCGTGAGTAGCAATGAAGTACTCGGCGACGGACAGGCCTTCGCGGTAGCTCGAGATGATCGGGCGAGGGATGATCTCACCCTTCGGGTTGTTCACCAGGCCTCGCATACCGGCGATGTTGCGCACCTGCAGCCAGTTACCACGAGCACCGGATGTCACCATGCGGTTGATCGTGTTGTCTTCCGGGAAGTTCTCCTGCATGGCCTTGGCAACGTCTTCCGTTGCGCGGGTCCAGATCTGGATGAGCTCCTGGCGACGCTCGAGGTCGGTCGTCAGACCCTTCTCGAACTGCGACTGGACCTTGGCGGCCTGCTTCTCGTAGCCGGCAACGATCTGCGGCTTGTTCGGCGGGGTCAGGATGTCGCTGAGGGCGACGGTCACGCCTGAGCGGGTAGCCCAGTAGAAACCGGCGTCCTTGACGCGGTCAAGCGTCGCGGCAACTTCCACCTTCGGGTAGCGCTCGGCGAGGTCGTTGACGATCCCGGAGAGCGTGCCCTTGTCGGCCACCTTCTCGAAGTACGGGTAGTCGACCGGCATGGCCTCGTTGAAGATCGCGCGTCCGAGCGTGGTGGTCACGAGGACCGTTCCCACGGCCTGGCCATTGACAAGCTCGACGCCTTCGGGCTGCGTGCCCTCGGTGAAGTACTTGTCGGTCAGGCGGATGCGCACCTTGGCGTTGAGGTCGAGCGACTTCTGGTCGAAGGCGAGGATCGCCTCTGACGTGGAGGAGAACGCACGGCCTTCGCCTTCGACGCCTTCCTTGAGCGTGGTCAGGTGGTGCAGACCGATGATCATGTCCTGTGTGGGCAGGGTCACCGGGCGGCCGTCTGACGGCTTCAGGATGTTGTTCGACGCGAGCATCAGGATGCGCGCCTCGGCCTGGGCTTCCATCGACAGCGGCAGGTGGACTGCCATCTGGTCACCGTCGAAGTCGGCGTTGAACGCGGCACAGACGAGGGGGTGCAGCTGGATGGCCTTACCCTCAACGAGCTGAGGCTCGAACGCCTGGATTCCCAGGCGGTGAAGCGTCGGTGCGCGGTTCAGCAGCACGGGGCGCTCGCGGATGATCTCCTCGAGCACGTCCCAGACCTGCGGGCGGCTCCTCTCAACCATGCGCTTGGCGGCCTTGATGTTCTGAGCGTGGCTCAGGTCGATCAGGCGCTTGATCACGAACGGCTTGAACAGCTCCAGCGCCATCTGCTTGGGCAGACCACACTGGTGCAGCTTGAGCTGCGGGCCGACGACGATGACCGAACGGCCCGAGTAGTCGACGCGCTTGCCGAGCAGGTTCTGGCGGAAGCGACCCTGCTTGCCCTTGAGCATGTCGCTCAGGGACTTGAGGGCGCGGTTGCCGGTACCAGTGACGGGGCGGCCACGACGGCCGTTGTCGAAGAGCGCGTCAACGGCTTCCTGCAGCATCCGCTTCTCGTTGTTCACGATGATCTCGGGAGCACCGAGGTCAAGCAGACGACGCAGGCGGTTGTTGCGGTTGATCACACGACGGTAGAGGTCGTTGAGGTCGGAGGTCGCGAAGCGGCCACCGTCGAGCTGCACCATCGGGCGCAGTTCCGGCGGGATGACCGGCACGACGTCGAGCACCATCGCGGCCGGCGAGTTGCCGGTCATGATGAATGCGTTGACCACGCGGAGGCGCTTGATCGCACGGATCTTCTTCTGGCCCTTGCCCTCGGCGATCTGCAGGTGCAGGTTTTCGCTTTCGGTGACCAGGTCGAAGGCCAGCAGGCGCTTCTTGATGGCTTCGGCACCCATGTAGGCGTCGAAGTACATGCCGAAGCGGTCCTGCAGCTCGTGGAAGACCGAGTCCTCGGGCTTCAGGTCGCCGACCTTGAGGGTGCGGAAGTCTTCCCACACGCGCTCGAGGTGAGCGATCTGCTCGTCGAGGGACTTGCGGACCTGGCTCATCTCCTTCTCGGCCGAGTCCTTGGCACGCTTCTTCTGGTCGCTCTTGGCGCCCTCGGCCTCCAGTGCTGCGAGGTCGGTTTCGAGGCGCTGCAGGCGGTCGGCGATCCGGGAATCGCGCTGACCCTCGATGGTCTTGATCTCGAGGCGCAGTTCGTTCTCCAGGCCAGGCATGTCCTGGTGGCGACCGTCTTCGTCAACCGTGATGACCATGTACGCCGCGAAGTAGATGACCTTTTCGAGGTCCTTCGGGGCCATGTCCAGCAGGTAGCCGAGACGCGAGGGAACACCCTTGAAGTACCAGATGTGGGTGACCGGGGCGGCGAGCTCAATGTGGCCCATGCGCTCACGGCGCACCGACGACTTGGTGACCTCGACGCCACAGCGCTCACAAACGATGCCTTTGAAGCGCACTCGCTTGTACTTGCCGCAGGAGCACTCCCAGTCGCGGGACGGGCCGAAGATCTGTTCGCCGAACAGCCCGTCCTTTTCCGGCTTGAGCGTGCGGTAGTTGATGGTTTCGGGCTTCTTGACCTCACCGTGCGACCAACGACGGATGTCGTCGGCGGTAGCCAGGCCAATGCGAAGCTCGTCAAATGTTGTTACGTCGAGCAATTTCTCTCCTTGGAAAGTTTTCGAAGTCTCTTCAGTGGCCAGGCTTAGATGTCGTCAATGGATGACGACTCAAACCGGGTGGAAATGTTGATGCCCAGTTCCTCCGCAGCGCGGAAGACCTCGTCATCCGTGTCGCGCAGGCTGACTGCGGTACCGTCCGCCGAGAGCACCTCGACGTTCAGGCACAGCGACTGCATTTCCTTGATCAGAACCTTGAAGCTCTCCGGAATACCGGGCTCCTGGATGTTCTCGCCCTTGACGATCGCTTCGTACACCTTGACGCGGCCGAGGATGTCGTCCGACTTGATGGTCAGGAGTTCCTGCAGGGCGTAAGCGGCTCCGTATGCTTCGAGCGCCCACACCTCCATCTCACCGAAACGCTGTCCACCGAACTGCGCCTTACCACCCAGCGGCTGCTGCGTGATCATGGAGTACGGACCGGTCGAACGTGCGTGAATCTTGTCGTCGACCAGGTGGTGGAGCTTCAGGATGTACATGTAGCCAACGGAGATCGGCCGCGGGAACGGCTCGCCGGAGCGGCCATCGAACAGCATGGTCTTTCCGGTGGAGTCGATCAGGCGGTCGCCATCGCGGGTCTTGGTCGTCGAGTCCAGAAGACCCTCGATCTCGGCCTCGAGCGCGCCGTCGAACACCGGGGTCGCAACCTTGGTGCCCGGGGCCGCGCTGTGCGCCTGCTCGGGGAGCTTGGCAGCCCATTTGGGCTTGCCCTCGACGTTCCAGCCCTGCTTGGCGATCCAGCCGAGGTGGGTTTCGAGCACCTGGCCGAAGTTCATTCGACCGGGGATACCCAGCGGGTTGAGGATGATGTCAACCGGGGTACCGTCGGCGAGGAACGGCATGTCTTCGACGGGCAGGATCTTGGAGATGACACCCTTGTTGCCGTGACGGCCGGCAAGCTTGTCACCTTCGGTGATCTTGCGCTTCTGGGCGATGAAGACGGCAACGCGCTGGTTGACGCCCGAGCCGAGCTCGTCGTCGCCATCCTGCGAGTCGAACACCTTGACGCCGATGATCGTGCCGCGCTCACCGTGGGGAACCTTCAGGCTCGTGTCGCGAACTTCGCGGCTCTTCTCGTTGAAGATCGCGCGCAGCAGGCGCTCCTCGGCGGACAGCTCGGTCTCGCCCTTCGGCGTGACCTTGCCCACGAGGATGTCGCCGGGGCGAACCTCGGCACCGATCCGGATGATGCCACGCTCGTCGAGGTCGGCGAGGAGGTCAGGCGACACGTTGGGCAGGTCGCGAGTGATCTCTTCCTTGCCCAGCTTGGTGTCGCGGGCGTCGACCTCGTACTCCTCGATGTGAATCGAGGAGAGGGTGTCGTCCTTCACCAGGTTCTGGCTCAGGATGATCGCGTCCTCGAAGTTGTGACCCTCCCACGGCATGAATGCCACGAGGAGGTTCTTTCCGAGGGCGAGCTCTCCGTTGTCGGTGGCCGGGCCATCGGCGATGACCTCGCCGACCTCAATACGGTCGCCCGCATTGACGATGACGCGGTGGTTGTAGCTCGTTCCCTGGTTGGAGCGGGCGAACTTGCGCAGGTAGTAGTCCTGCGTTCCGCCCTCGTCCAGCTGGATGGTGACGACGTCGGCCGAAACCTCCATCACCACACCGGCCTTGTCGGCGGTGAGCACGTCGCCGGCGTCGATGGCCGCGAAGACCTCCATACCGGTTCCGACGAGCGGGCTGTCGCTGAGCAGAAGCGGCACGGCCTGACGCTGCATGTTGGCGCCCATGAGCGCGCGGTTGGCATCGTCGTGCTCGAGGAACGGGATGAGCGAGGTCGCGACCGACACCATCTGGCGCGGCGAGACATCCATGTAACCGATTTCGTCGGCGGGGAAGAGGTCGACCTCTCCACCCTTCTTACGAGCCAGCACGCGGTCTTGCGCGAAGTGCGAGTCCTTGGTGAGCGGCGCGTTTGCCTGGGCGACGATGAACTCGTCTTCCTCCGACGCGGTCAGGTAGTCGATGTCCGTGGTGACGTTGCCGTTGACTACACGGCGGTACGGGGTCTCGATGAAACCGAAGGCGTTGATCCGAGCGAACGATGCGAGCGAACCGATCAGGCCGATGTTCGGGCCTTCCGGGGTCTCGATCGGGCACATGCGGCCGTAGTGCGAGGGGTGAACGTCTCGCACCTCGACGCCGGCGCGGTCACGGGACAGACCACCCGGGCCCAGCGCGGACAGGCGACGCTTGTGCGTCAGTCCGGCGAGCGGGTTGTTCTGGTCCATGAACTGCGAGAGCTGCGAGGTCCCGAAGAACTCCTTGATCGCGGCAACGACGGGGCGCACGTTGATCAGGGTCTGCGGGGTGATCGCTTCGATGTCCTGCGTGGTCATGCGCTCGCGAACGACGCGCTCCATGCGGGACAGGCCGGTGCGGACCTGGTTCTGGATCAGCTCGCCGACGGCGCGGATACGACGATTACCGAAGTGGTCGATGTCGTCGATGTCGATCCGGATGTCGGTCTTCTTGCCCTCGCGGGTGCCGACGATCGTCGTCTGGTTGTCGTGCAGCGCGACGAGGTACTTGATCGTGGCCAGGATGTCCTGGAGCGTCAGTACGGAGTCGCTGAGCGGGGCCTCGAGGCCGAGCTTGCGGTTGATCTTGTAACGACCAACCTTGGCCAGGTCGTAGCGCTTGGAGTTGAAGAAGAAGTTGTCCAGGAGCGCGCGTGCGGCCTCGGCGGCAACCTGCTCGCCCGGGCGGAGCTTGCGGTAGATGTCCTTGAGGGCTTCTTCCTTGGTGAGGATGTTGTCCTTCTCGAGGGTGAGCTCGATGGACGCGAAGCCCTTGAACTCCTCGAGGATTTCCTCGCTGGTGAGTCCGAGCGCCTTGAGGAAGACGGTCACGGACTGCTTGCGCTTGCGGTCGATGCGAACGCCGACCTGGTCGCGCTTGTCGATCTCGAATTCGAGCCAGGCACCACGGCTCGGGATGACGCGAGCGGAGTAGATGTCCTTGTCGGAGGTCTTCTCCTGCTGGCGGTCGAAGTAGACGCCGGGCGAACGCACGAGCTGCGAGACGACGACACGCTCGGTGCCGTTGATCACGAAGGTGCCCTTGGGCGTCATGAGGGGGAAGTCACCCATGAACACGGTCTGGGTCTTGATCTCACCGGTGAGGTGGTTCATGAACTCAGCGTTCACATAGAGCGGTGCGGAGTAGGTCTTGCCCTTTTCCTTGCACTCGTCGATGGTGTACTTCTCCGGCTCGAGCTCCGGGTTGGTGAACGACAACTGCATCGTTTCGCCGAGGTCCTCGATGGGAGAGATCTCTTCGAAGATTTCGTCGAGTCCGGTACGGCTGGGCAGGTCCTGACGACCGGCCTTCTGCGCCTCAGCGAGGCGCGCCTTCCAGATGTCGTTCCCGACAAGCCAGTCAAAGCTCTCGGTCTGCAAAGCGAGCAGATCCGGAACAGTGAGGTTGTCGCTGATCTTTGCGAACGAAAGACGCTCTGCTGAGCGACCGTTCTTGGGTGAGTTGGTGGTTGCGTTGCGCGCAGCAGCCAAGAAAATAACCTCCGTGGACCCCGTCAGGCCTAGTTACTGTTATTAAGGGATTACTCCACAGACCCTCTGAAGTCTGAGACCTCGTGGAAGATGTGCCGCAAGTTGGCTTGAGCACGCAAAGCCGACCGCAATATGAAGGCAGAGTTAATCTGGGAGCGCAAAGATCAATCATATTGTTTTTGAATCGCCGTGTCCACTGGATTCTTGACCTTGTGCAAATTCTCAGGTATAACCCCGCTTCGCCCCCTCCGCGAAACCGCACTTGTGCGAGTTAAAACCCCCGAATAACGCGCACGACTGCTGGTTCGCGGGGGACGAACGCGTGCGGACGGGGGAAGATGGGGGGATGAGCAGGGGCGAGCAGCAGCATCCGTCGATCGTTTTGAAGCTGAGCGGGCACGTGGCCGTGATCGAGCCCGACCGCTTCACGCCGGGAAGCTTCCAGCTGATCGTGGACGGCACGCCGCAGTCGCACGTGAACATGGACAACCCGGGCGAGCTGTTCTTCGAGTACGTGCAGCGCATCGGCCATGTCATCGACCTGATCGGCGACCCCGGCGAGCCGATCACCGCGGTGCACCTCGGCGGCGGAGCCCTGACGCTCCCCCGCTACGTCGAGGCCACCCGGCCCGGCTCACGCCAGCAGGTGATCGAACTCGAGAGCGACCTGATCGACCTGGTGCGCGCCGAGCTGCCCTGGGACAAGCGCGCCCAGCTGCGCGTACGGCACGGCGACGCCCGGGAGGTGCTCGGCAAGCTGCCCGCGGGGCTGCGCGGCGCGGTCGACCTCGTGGTCGTCGACGTCTTCTCCGGCGCGCGCACCCCCGCGCACGTGACCAGCCGAGAGTTCTACGAACTGGCCGCGCCGCTGCTGAGCCCGCGCGGGGTGCTCGCCGTGAACGTCGCCGACGGGCCCGGCCTGGCCTTCGCCCGCGGCCAGGCCGCCACGCTGTCCGCCGTGTTCGCGCACGTGATCGGGCTGGCCGAGACGCAGGTGCTCAAGGGCCGCCGCTTCGGCAACATCGTCTTCGTGGCCGCGAACACGCCGATCGACACCGACTGGATCCCGCGGCTGCTGGCCGGCGGTCCGCACCCGGCGAAGGTGATCGAAGGCGCCGAGTTCCGTCAGTTCATGGCCACGGCCGCCGTGTCGACGGATGCCACGGCCACGCCGTCGCCGCTCCCAGGCCGCACGGTCTTCCAGATCGGCAACTGAGCCGCACCCGGCCCGTGCGCCGAGTTTGCCGGTTGCGGTCGACTTTGCCAGGCGCACCGGCCAATCTCGACCGCAACAGGCAAAGTCGGCGAGCCGAACGGCGACCCGGGGCGCGTCTGGGGCTCAGCCCGCGGCGGCCGAGTTAGTGTGGAAGACTCACCCCCCGTACGCGGCACGTGCCGCCTTGGACTACAGGAACACGCCCTGAGCATCATCATCGGTTACGACGCAGTCACCCTGCGCGAAAAGGTCGACCTCCGGGCCGCCGCGGAACGCCTCGACGAACTCGGGGCGCTGCGCAGCCTGTCCGCGCTCAATGAGAAGGCCGCGCTGCTGCGCCTGCTCGGCCGACTCGACGAGGCCTGGGACCTCGCCAACGAGGCCACCCGCCAGGCCCGGTTCACCGGGTCCCGCGAGCAGCTCACGGCATGCCGCATCCGTCGCGCCCAGGTGCTGCAGGCCCAGGGCAAGCTCGACGATGCCGCCTACGAACTGACGCACTGCGTGGCCGACGCCGAGACGCACGACTGGACCCACGTTGCCGCCTTTGCCCGGCAGCACCGGGGCAAGGTGCATTTCGACCAGGGCAACCTCGAGGACGCGCTGACCGACTTCACCGCGGCCGTGTTCCTGCGGGAGAAAGGCGGCGCCCCGGCCGACCAGCTCGAGAGCTCGCTGATCGCGGTCGCCGTCGTCGAATCCTTCATCGCCGAGCGCGACCAGGCGCGCTGACCCGCACTCCTCGGCTGCGGAGGCAGCGCCGAGCGCGCAGACCCGCGCCATGCCTCGCCGCACTCGCCGCACCCGCCGATCTGCGCCATGCTGTCACCAGCGGGTGTCGACCTGCGAACGTCAACGAGGTGGAACGTGAACATGCGGGCGGGGTCTGTGGCACCGGCTGCGCTGGCAGCAAGTGTGCTTCTCGCGCTCTCCGGCTGCATGGCGAGCGCCCCCGCACCTTCCGCCTCGACATCGACGCCGAGCCGGGACGTCCCGTCTTCGAGTCCGTCGCCCGGAGCCGTTCCGCGCCCGGTGCACCCGGTCGGCGACCCCGTCGTCATCGCCTCCGGCCTGGCCGCACCGTGGTCGATCCTGCGCATTCCCGGCGGCGGCACCCTGATCAGCGAACGCGACACGACGCTCATCCGTGAACTGCGCCGCGACGGAAGCCTGCGGCGGGCCGGTGCCGTCGCCGATGCCCGGCCATCCGGTGAGGGCGGCCTCCTCGGCCTGGCGTTCCTCGCGGACAATGCGGCCCCCGGCGGGCAGGGCTGGGTGTACGCCTACTTCACGGCCGCCGACGACAACCGCATCGTGCGGATGCCCCTCGACGGCCCCGCGGGACGCCTCACCCTGGGCGCTCCCGAGCTCGTGCTCGACGGCATCCCGAAGGCCGGGAACCACAACGGCGGCCGCATCGCGTTCGGACCGGACGGACTGCTCTACGCGACGGCCGGCGACGCCGGGAACGGTGCGAACGCGCAGGACCGGGACTCGCTCGGCGGCAAGATCCTGCGGATGACGCCGACCGGCCGGGCGCCGACCGACAACCCGTTCGGTACGCTCGTCTACTCCTACGGGCACCGCAACCCGCAGGGGATCGCGTGGGACTCCCGGGGTCGGCTCTGGGCGAGCGAGTTCGGCCAGAACACCTGGGACGAGCTCAACGAGATCACGGCGGGCGCGAACTACGGCTGGCCGATCGTCGAGGGGACCGGGGACCGCGAGGGCTTCGTCGACCCCCTGGTCCAGTGGCCGACGGACCAGGCCAGCCCCAGCGGGATCGCGATCGTGGGCGACACCGTCTTCATGGCGAGCCTGCGCGGCCAGCGGTTGTGGCGCATCGACCCCTCGACAGGCGAGTCCAGCGACTGGTTTGTGCACAGTTACGGGCGGCTGCGCGATGTGGTGCCGGGTCCGGATGGCACACTGTGGTTTGTGAGCAACAATACGGATGGCCGGGGCAGCCCCGCTCCCGGCGACGACCGGCTGTACCAGGTGGAGGTGGCGCCCTGATGGCAGACCTCGACCGAGTGCGCCGGTGGGCGAATGCGCTCATCGCCTTGCACCTCGACCCCAGCTGGACCTTCGACTTCGACAACGCGAAGAAGCGCGCGGGCCTCTGCAACTTCACCGCCCGGCGCGTCACCGTCTCCCGCTACCTTGCGGCCCGGTACGACGACGACGAGATCCACCAGATCCTGCTGCACGAGGTCGCCCACGCGCTCGCCGGCCCTCGCGCCGCCCACGGCCCGAGGTGGAAAAAGGTCGCCCTCGACCTCGGCTACGACGGCAAGCGCACGCACGACGGCGAGATCGCCGACGAGCTCGCTCCCTGGGTGGGAACCTGCCCGGCCGGGCACACGCACTACCGGTACCGGCAGCCGACCCGCGCGCTGGCCTGCGGGCTGTGCGGCCGCGGGTTCAACCGCGCCCACCTGATCACCTGGGACCGGCGCGAGATCACCGCGGCGGCCCGGCGCCGGGCGGCAGCGGCCGCCAGCTGACCGCCCGGGGTTCAGGCTGGAAAGGTAAATTCCCCGAGTGCCAACACGGTGCAGGAGTCGTCCAGCCGCCCCGCGGCTTCCACCTCGAGCTCCCGGCCGGCTCGGGCGAGCGCCTGGCCGGTTTCGGAGGCGCTGGTGAGGTGCCGCAGCGCGCGCTTCAAGCCCACGAAGGCCGCGGATGCCGCGGCCGCCTCCGGAGAACAATGGTCGATGCCGAGGCCGGTGAGGGCGTCGATCACGGCACCTGCGACGAGGAGGTCTTCGACGGCGACGCGCGGTGTGCCGTCGGGGCGGCGCTCCCCCACGGCGATGACGGCGACGGCGAATCGGTCGCCCTTCTCGGTCTGGCGGGCGAGCACCCACTCGGCCACGGCGCTGCGATTGCCGAACCCGGCGGCGATGACCTGGTGCGCGGCGAGCGGTGTCGGGTAGCCGCTCTCGGCATCGGTCCCGGGCAGCGCGTCGGCGAGGATGACGACGTCCGCCTGCGCCGCGAGGGCCTGGAACCCCGCCAGCCCCCAGTCGAACCTCACCTGGTACTTCTGCTGCGGCTGCTCGTCAATCACCCCCCAAGGCTAGCTAACTCCGCGTGAGGGGTCGCATATCGACCTTCGTTGCCCTCGGGAAGGTCGATATGCGACCCCTCACGCGCGGGAACGGCGGGGCGGGACGGGCGGCTCAGGCGGCGTCGTAGTGGGCGAGGGCCTCGGCATCCGTCCCGAGGGTCATGGCCCGGCGGGCGGCGTCGAGGGCGGTGACCGGGTCGGCCTCGGCCTCGGCGAGCGCTAGCTGCCGTTCGGCCTCGGCGAGACGGGTGCGGGCCGCCGCTCCCACCCGGCCGCGGTGCCCGGTGATGAAATCGCGGGTGAGCGTGATCTGGCTGCGGGCCGCGAGCAGCGCGCCGCCCAGCGCGGTGCGCGCGTTCTCGAGGCGCAGTTGGCGGTTCCGTGCCGCGGAGCGCATGACGTCGAGGCCGTCCATCGCGTCCCGGAGACGGGCGAGGTCCACCGACGGATGACTCAGCCTGGTCGGATCCCGCAGCTCGCCGAGCACCCGGCCGGCCTCGGCGATGACCTGGTTGAGGTCGGCGCTCGTGTCGGCTTCCTCGTGGCGGTCGCGCAGCGCGCGCGCCTCGGCGAGTTCCGTCTCGGCCGCGTCGAGGGCGGTGACCAGGCCGGCGTGGCCGATGTGCAGCTCGTCCTCGCCGGTTTCGATCGCATCGAGCAGTCGGGTGGCGAGAAACAGGCCGCGCTCGGCCTCGCGCATCTGTTCTCCCACCGGCTCGGTCGCCCCGCGCTCCAGCCGGTCGGCGGCGACGTCGGCCGCGGATCGTGCCTCGTCGAGGGCGCTCTTCGCCCGCGCCACATTGCCAATGATCGGAGCGAGGGCCGGGGCGTCGTACGTCCGGCCCAGGCGGTCCAGGCTCGCCGCCCCGGATTTGAGGCGGTCGGCGACCCGGTCCAGGCGCCGGCTCAGCTGGTCGAGCCGGCGCGGGGCGTCCAGCTCCATGCCGCGTTTTGCGTCGAAGTCCCGGGTCTGCTCGTCCAGGCGCGCCGTGGCCTCCGCGGTGAGCTCGATGATCTGCTCGCTCCAGCGCCGCCGTTCGGCGGCGCTGTCGGGCATCGCGTCGTCGAGTTTCTGCTGCACGGAGAAGGCGTCGCCCAACTGGCGGCGGGACACGGCGAGCGCCGCCGCGAAGTCGCCGGTGGCCTTCTCCCCGAACTGCGCGATCGCGAAACCCAGTTCGTCGGTGGCAGCCTGGATGACGTCATCGGCACGCACGAGGCCGATCGAGGCCGTGCGGGCGAGGTCGGCCGCCGCCGCGTCAGCGACCCCCTCACGCTGCCGGCGTCGCCGCCCGGCGAGCATCACGGTGAGCGCGACGAGGGCTAGGACCGCACCGAAGACAATGACCGAAGGTACCCACCACAGTTCGCCAGTCATAGTCGCGAGTCTAACGATCCCCCGGGGCCCGGCCCGGCGCATCCGCCGGCCTGCGCCGCGTTGACCGGTTCCGGTCGAGTTGCCCGGGTGCGCCGGCCAAACTCAACCGGAACGGGCGAACTCGGCGAGCCAGGTGCCGGCGCTACCGGTCGTCGGCCGAGGGTCGCCGCATCTGCCGGCGGATCTCCTCGAAGTCATGCCGGGAGATCTCGAGCAGGCCGCGCCTGAGCTGATACCCCCAGTCCGGATTTCCGCGGGTGAGGTCGAGCAGGGGCAGGAGCGGGCGGATGGGCGCTTCCACGGCGCCCGGGTCGTACTCCACCCGGCGCCGCCACGGCCGGTAGCCGCCCGCCGGGGACTCGGCGGGCTGGAAGACCGTGTCGTCGGCCACCCACCCGATCGCGGTGAACGATTTGAGCGGCTCGCCCTCGAAGTCGGATTTGGGCGAGTAGTAGACGATCCCGTCAGAGTCCCGCATGCTCTCCAGCGCCTCCCGCGCGCCGTTACTGACCTGGGCGATGCCCATGGCGACCCCGCGCCGCACGTTTTCGCGCTGCGCAACGCCCAGCCAGTATCGGATTGCCACGCTCCAGTTGTATCCCATCCCGCTTCCACAGAGACTGGGGGCATGCGCGTGCTGCTGAAAGAAATTCTCGACTGCCCCCCGGATGCCGCCTGGCGCGCCATCCGAAGCCCGGCCGTTTTCGCCGAGGTGAGTTCGCCGCTCGTCAGGATGGAGTCGCTCGGCGACGAGGGCTTCCCCACCGTGTGGGAGTCCGGCGAGCACCCCGTCGCGCTGCGCGGGCTGGGCCTGGTGCCGCTCGGCGAGCAGGTCATCCGGCTGACCATGGCGACCACGAGGCCCGACGGCGTGCGCATCCTGCGCGACACCGGGCGGGGCACGTCCGGCTCGCTGGCCGCGGTGACATTGTGGGACCACCGGATGGCGATCGCCCCCGACCCGGCCGGCACCGGCAAGACGCTCTACCGGGATCAGCTCGTCTTCCGAGCCGGCCCGGCGACCCTCGCCCTGTGGCCCGCTTTCTGGGCGTTCTGGCAGTGGCGGGCGCTGCGGCTCAAGCGCCTCGCCCCCACCTGGCGCCTCGACCTCGGCGCCGACATCCCGCTAGCCTGACGGAATGAGTTCAACACTGGGCGCCCTGCAGCTCGTCGACTGGCGGCGCCGGGTCTTCGGCCTCTACGCCGGAGTGCGGCAGCTCAGCGTGCAGAACCCGGCCGCAGGCCACGAGCTGTGGCGCTCCGGCCGCGACGAACTCTTCGCCGGGCATCCGTCGTCGCCGCTGCTTCCGGATGACCGCGCCGCGTTCACCGGCCTGCCCATCGCCGCCTACGACCCCGACTGGCGGTTCGAGGCCGAGGTGCACCGCGCCGAGGAACCGCTGCGCATGGTGGTCGAGACCGGAACGGATGGCGCGGTCCCGTTCGACCTCGTCGGCACGGTTCGGCTGCCCTACATCGGCGTGCTGGACGTGTGGCGCCTCGCCGGCTACGCGGGCGGCCTGTTCCTGCCGCTCAAAGACGCCCTGGCCGGCAAACCCGGCGGAACCTACGGCGGCGGGCGCTACCTGCTCGACACCGTCAAGGGCGCGGACCTCGGCCCAGGCGTGGACGACGACACCCTCATCCTCGACTTCAACTTCGCCTACAACCCATCGTGCGCCTTCGACCCGATGTGGGCCTGCCCGCTCCCCCAGGCCGGCAATATCGTGCCGGTCGACGTGCCGGTCGGCGAGCTGTACCACCCGCGTCAGTACTAGCTTTCTGACCCGACTTGACAGCATCCGCTAAGCTGGAATCACTTGCGAGTGCATTGCTGCGCTTGCTGCGTCGTAGAACGCCCTCTTCTTATCGAGGCCTCCCGCATCACCTGCAGGCCCGGCCCGATTTTTCGAATGTCACTTTCTTACGGCGAACGGATGTGCCCTTCGGCACCTTCGCCATGTGATTCCTCCCTGATCCCGGATCGTCGCCATCGCGGCGTGCGATCCGGCGAGGACTCTGATGCCCGAAAGGCACCACTTTGTCTGCAACTTCTTCATCTTTCAGCACGCTCGGCGTGCCGGCTCCCCTCGTCACCATCCTGACGAGCCAGGGAATCGACAGCCCCTTCCCGATCCAGGTCGACACCCTGCCCGACACCCTCGGCGGACGCGACGTGCTCGGCCGCGGGAAGACCGGCTCCGGCAAGACCCTCGCGTTCTCGCTGCCCATGGTGGCGCGCCTCGGCGGCAAGCTCGCCGGCGGCAAGCGTCGCCCGGGTCGCCCGCTCGGCCTGATCCTCGCCCCGACCCGCGAGCTGGCCACCCAGATCACCGCGGCGCTCACCCCGCTGGCCGAGGCCTACGGCCTCAACACGACAACCATCTTCGGTGGCGTGTCGCAGGGCCGCCAGGTGCAGGCCCTCAAGGCCGGCGTCGACATCGTCGTGGCCTGCCCCGGCCGCCTCGAGGACCTCATGAAGCAGGGCTTCGTGAACCTCGACTCGGTCGAGATCACCGTGCTCGACGAGGCCGACCACATGGCCGACCTCGGCTTCCTGCCCGTTGTCACCCGCATCCTCGACAAGACCCCCAAGGGCGGACAGCGCCTGCTGTTCTCGGCGACGCTCGACAACGGCGTGGACAAGATCGTCCGCCGCTTCCTGAACAACGAGGTGCTGCACTCGGTCGACGAGGCCACCAGCCACGTCTCCGCGATGACCCACCACGTGTTCGAGGTCGACGGCACCGACTCCAAGAAGGCGCTCGTGCAGAAGCTGGCCTCGGGCAGCGGACGCCGCATCCTCTTCATGCGCACCAAGCACCAGGCCAAGAAGCTGGCCAAGTCGCTCACCGACTCCGGCATCCCCTCGGTCGACCTGCACGGCAACCTCTCGCAGGTGGCCCGCGACCGCAACCTGGCCGCGTTCAGCGCCGGCACCGTCAAGGTGCTTGTCGCCACGGATGTCGCCGCCCGCGGCGTGCACGTCGACGACATCGAACTCGTCATCCACGTCGACCCGCCCGCAGAGCACAAGGCGTACCTGCACCGCTCGGGCCGCACCGCCCGCGCCGGCAGCGCCGGTGACGTCGTCACCGTCGTGCTCCCCGAGCAGAAGCGCGACACGGACGCCCTGCTGAAGAAGGCCGCCATCAAGGTGACTCCGCAGCGCGTCACCGCGCATTCGCCCGCCGTGGACGCCCTCGTCGGCGAGGTTGCCGCCTATGTGAAGCCCGTCCCGCGCATCGAGCAGCCGCAGGGCCAGTCGCAGGGCGGACGCTCGCAGGGCGCCAACGCCCAGCGCAAGCGCGTCAACCGCGACGACCGTGACAACGGCCGTGGAGGTCAGGGCGCCGGGGGCCGCGGTGGCCGCAGCAACGACGTCGCCCCCGGCGGGAACCGCCACGAGCGCGGCGAGCGCCCCGCAGCATCCGGCCGCGGCCACGCACCCCAGGGCAACGGCGGACGCTCGGCTCAGGGCTCCGGTCGCACCGGCGGCCT